>NZ_JAYAZJ010000076.1:0-5072 GCF_037273965.1 Claveliimonas sp.
CGCTTCTTTATTATAATTAACCGGATATTTCACATACTGGATCTTTCCGCCGTTGCTTAAATCCCAGAATCTTCCCTCCAGGTCCTGTTTCTGAATGGGAGTGATATCCTCGCTGACATGGCAATGGAAACTGTTGCTCACATACTCTCTGTCCGACACGTTTTCAATGATCCCATACTTCTTGCGGAACTGCTGTACCTGAACGCCGCACAGATTTTCTGCCGGAGTTCCGTAAATGGCATAGAGCCTTCCATCTTCCTTTTTAAATTCTGCAATCTTCTCATTAATATAGCGAAGTGTCTCCAGGGCAAACTCTCCGTCCTCCACCAGAGACTTCTTATTATGAAGCTGCTGAAGTTCATTCAGAGCTGTAATCCCAAAGGATGCTGTAGCAGACTTCAAAAGAGGTTTGATCTTATCGTAAAGTCCAAGATGTCCGCCGTAAAATCCTCCTTCACAGTAAGCCAGAGGATTAGTGGATGCTTTCATCTCGCCCAGATAATCATAGGTTCTCAAGTGAAGCTGGCGGATCAGATTCAGATAATAGTCCAGCACCTGATAAAAGTCTTTGCTCTCCTGTTTTGCCTTTGCATAGATCATAGGCAGATGCAGGCTGATCGCTCCGATATTGAACCGTCCCACGAATACCGGCTGATCGTTTTCGTCTGCCGGCTCCATTCCACCTCTTTCATACCACGGAGACAAAAATGCGCGGCATCCCATAGGACTTATGATCTTTCCATATTTCTTATAAATCCCCGCCACATACCCATCTCCGGTGAGGCTTAGCCAATCCGGGTACATGGTTTTAGCGGAACAGTCGATTCCCGCCTCAAAGACATCTTCCATCGGGCCTCCCGGTCCGTGAAGATTCTCATCATACAGGAAAACGATCTTCGGGAAAAGGACAGGCTTTTTATGTCCTTCCTTCCCCTGTCCGTTCTTCCTGACTTCCAGCATTTTCATTGTCACCAGCTTGCCGTATTTGCTCGGTACTGTTCCGGCTGTCACTGTGATAAAAGGATAGTCTCCCCTGCTGGATGAAACGGAATTAAACTTGTATTCCCATCCCTGGAATCCCTGTTCCATCTCCTTTTCCAGATCTGCCCATGCTACCTTCTGCACAGTTTCTTCGTCCAGTCCCAGATCACGGTATTTTCGGATCAGCTTTTTGTGGGATTTCTCTGCAAATGGCTCCAGGATCTCATCTACACTCGGCACAGTAAAACCGCCGTACTGCTGGCTTGCCGCACTTAGAACAATATCGCCGATCACATCAAACGCAGTGTCCAGCGTCTTAGGCTCATTATACCAGAGATTTCCCATCTCAAAGCCTCCTGTCAGCACTGATTTCACATCGAAAAGACAGCAGTTCATAGTATCTCTTCTTGCAGACATATCATGGATATAAATATATCCGTCACGGATCGCCTGAATCTCCTCCACTGTCAGGAAAAATTTCTTATAAAGTTCTTTGTTCAGTTCATTAAAGATCAGACTTCTTTTGGTGGACACAAGAGCGCTGTCCGTATTACTGTTTTCCTTGTCACCGATGTACATGATAGACTGGCTTTTCTTATATACATCATCCAGCATCTGCACAAAATCCTGCTTGTAGTTACGATAATCGCGATAGCTTTTTGCCACCACCGGGTTCACTTTCTCCAACGCGCCCTCCACCACGTTATGCATTTCCGCAATGGGAATTTCCGTGATGTCCATGTCGTCCACTTTTTCTTCTACAAATTTGCAGATAAACCCCAGTTCTTCATCTGTAAATTTGATAAGGGCACGATAGGCTGACTTATTTACTGCAACCACTACCTTCTGTACATTAAACGCTTCCTTCGTCCCGTCTTTTTTGATTACTTTTACATCTTTTTTTACCATATGATGCCAGTCTCCTCCACTTCGTCGCTCTCTATATTTAGTATCATTCATCTTTTTTATTCACTATATAGTGTATAAATTCGCTTTATTAAGTTTATCACCTGTCCTATGTTCCGTCAACGGTATACGGCCTGAAATTTTTCACAAAAAAAGAACCCTGACGGGTTCTTAATTTTGGATGATTCTCTAGTTGCCGCATTCTATGCTGATTTCGTTAAACTGCTTCAATATTTCATCTACAGACATCGCCTTTTTTTCCTCACCTTTCAGATCAAGTACAGCCTCGCCCTGATGCATCATCAAAAGACGGTCTCCATACTCTACCGCATAACGGAGATTGTGAGTTACCATGATCGTAGTCAGTTTCTTCTCTTTTACGATTTTGTCTGTCAGCTCCATGATCAGCTCTGCCGTCTTAGGATCCAGAGCCGCCGTATGTTCATCCAGAATAAGAAATTCTATAGGAGTCATCGTAGACATCAAAAGAGCCATCGCCTGTCTCTGGCCTCCGGACAGCGCTCCCACCTTAATATCCAGCTTATCCTCCAAACCAAGTCCCAGCTGGCTTAAAAGTTCTTTATAATAGGAAATTCTCGCCTTATTGGTCCCCCGTCCGAATCCATACATCTTTCCTTTATTATCCGCCAATGCCATATTCTCCAGAATCGTCATGGAAGGACAGGTCCCCATGGCCGGATTCTGATACACCCTTCCGATCCTTCGGTTTCGTTTGTATTCTTTCTCTTTAGTAATGTCAGAGCCGTTCATAAAAATCTGGCCGGCCTCTACCGGAATGCTTCCGCAGATAATATTCAGCATAGACGTTTTTCCGGAACCGTTGCTCCCGATCACGGAGACAAATTCTCCTTCTTCTATGGACAGGTTAAACCCGCGGAACAGACACATTTCATTGACTGTACCGGGATTATAGTATTTATGAATGTCTTTGAGTTCCAGCATCCGGTTTCACCTTCTTTCTTCTTTCCATACTGATAATCAAAATTACCAGGAATAAAACTGCTGTGATCAATTTCATTGCCTGTGGTTCAAAGTTGCGGATAGCGACAGCCACACAGGCTTTATATATGACAGAGCCGATCAAAACAGCTGTAGTAGCCTTCATAACAGTAAGCTTTTTAAAGATACTTGTTCCGATAATAACACTCGCCAATCCGATCACGATCGCCCCGGTTCCCATTGAAATCTCAAACACTCTCTCCTCCTGGCAGAATGCGCTTCCCGCCAGAGCTACAAGGCCATTGGCGATGGCAAGGCCTACGATTTTCACATTGCCCTGATCCTTGGCCAGAGAAGTTACCAACACATCATTGTCACCCACCGCCCGCAGAAGATAGCCGGACTTTGTTTTCAAATAGAGATCCAGAAGGATCTTGCTGATCGCTGCCAGAACAAGAGCCAGGATCAGCGTTATATAGCTTTGCAGGGCTTCCGGCATGATTCCCTGGATCCAGTCATTTTTAAAGATACTGTCCTGGGAAAACAACGGTACATTGGAAGTTCCCGCTATATACAAATTGATAGTCCAAAGAGCCGTCATCATAATAATTCCCGATAACAAATCTCTTACTTTCCCCTTCACATGGATCAGCCCGGTGCAGACCCCTGCCAAAGCTCCTGCCAGAAAGGCTGCTAAAAGAGAGAGATAAGGATTTATCCCCTTTGTAATAAGAAGAGCGGTCACCGCTCCGCCAAGCGGAAAGCTTCCATCTACCGTAAGATCCGGAAAATCCAGTATCTTGTATGTGATATAAACCCCAAGAGCAAGTATGCCATATATCAACCCCTGCTCAAAAATAGTTACAACAAAATCCATGAATCATGCCTCACCTTCTGTTATTTCCTCTGCAGATACGTCTCTTTATTCCGCCTCTGCCTCAGAGATCGTATCAAAGCTTTCTACTGCTGTTCCTGCCAGCTCCTCCGGTACAGTAATTCCAAGATTTTCCGCTACCTTTGTATTTACGTAAAATCCGGGCTCTGTAATCGTTTCATAAGGAAGTTCTGACGCCTCTGCCTCTCCTTTGAGCACCTTTGCCGCCATCTGTCCTGTCTGCTTTCCAAGCGCAATATAATCCAATCCTTCTGCTGCAAGGCAGCCGATCTTTACCTGCTCGATCTCGCTTCCGAAAATCGGGATTCCCTTTTCATTCGCCTTTTCCAGGATAGTCGGCAGGGACGCAACCACTGTATTGTCTGTCAGATTTGTAATGCAGTCTACCTGGCTTAATAAATCATCTGCCGCAAGAGAAATATCCGCTGTTGCCGTGATCCCTTTTTCCACAATCTCAAAATCGTAATCTCCTGCAAGTTCTTTATATGTTTCCAGCGCTGAAATAGAGTTGGCCTCACTTGTAGTATACATGATGCCGATCTTCTGGGCATCAGGAAGCATAGTCCGGATCATCTCAAGCTGTGCTTTGATCGGCAGTTCGTCAGATGTTCCTGTCACATTTCCTACCGGATTTCCTTCTTCATCTGCAAGTTCTGCAGCCACCGGATCTGTTACTGCTGTATAAATAACCGGAATATCTGTATCCATCGCTGCATTGTATGCGCTCTGAGCAGTAGGCGTTGCAATAGCGCATATCATATCCACCTTGTCAGAAACGAAAGTATCGGATATCTGACTTGCCGTCCCCATATCTGCCGCTGCATTTTTGTAGTCCACCGTAAGATTTTCTCCTTCAACGATTCCTTCCTCTTCCAAGCCCTGTAAGAATCCTTCCCGGCAGTTATCCAAAGAGCCGTGCTCTGCAAACTGTGAAATACCAATGGTATAGCTCTCTTCTCCACTTCCGGAATCTGATGATCCGGAGCCGCCTGCGCATCCTGCCGCCATTGCCATCGTCATTACTGCTGTTAATAATACTGCTACTGTTCTTCTTTTCATTGTTTTGTTCTCCTTTTCCTTTTTGATTCTTTGCTGTTGTTAGGAGAGAAAATCGTGAAATGAACTTCTTCTTCGTGCAAACGCGCATCCCGCCAAGCGTTTTATTTCGTGGGGAACGAAGTTCCCTGTCAAATAAAAAACCGCCCCAAACCAAAGGTTTGAGGCGGTAATAAACTTTATTATCGCGGTACCACTCAAATTGACGAAGCGTCCACTTTTCTCATGTACTAACATACACTCCTGATTGATAACGGGTTCGGTTCCCGACAAA
>NZ_JAYAZJ010000077.1:0-34992 GCF_037273965.1 Claveliimonas sp.
TCCGATCTCTGGCATCAAGTATTTATATGACTATGGATACAACTATGCTTGGTGCCAGACTCGTTCCAAAAATCAATAAAATAGGTTTAATATGTTTTCTATACTCACAATGATATTTTTTTCTCCAATCTACAAACTTTCTAGAGTAGAAAAAATTAAGAATTGCCGATCCGCCTGACGAAATAACTGTCAAGGAAGCATACCATACATAGTCTTCTTTGCTCCTAACTAGTAAAAAAAGCAATGCAAGAGAAACAAATTGAAACAAAATAGCTCTCTTAGTTATATAAGCATACTCCTCCTTTATAATAAAAAGCCATTCCATACCAATTGTTGTAAAAACAATTCCTACACTAAAAATAATTAGTAAGTTTTTATAATTAGACAAAACAGGGAGGCACAAAAAAATCACCAGACAAATATAGGAAAGAAATGTTGTCATAAGGTTTATATTCAACATTTCTTTTGCAAATTTATTAAATCTCTCTTTATCATCTCTAATTCGGGAACCTTCACGAACCGCATAGGTACTGATTCCCAATGCAGCAAACAATGAAAAATATGATATAATAGAACTCGCATAATTCACCTTTCCAATGCCCGCTGCCCCCAACACTCTAGAAGCATAGGGAAAGGTAATTAAGGGAAATAAGACAGACATCAAAGTCTTGATCCCATTCGCTATCAAATTAATTGTAATTGATTTCTGCTTTACTACTTTATCACTCATACTACTGTCTTTCGGTATTATATATCTTCTTATATCCTATTGATACGTTTTTCAATAATCTAAATCCTTAAGTTTCCTAGAGGATTATAACACTATTCAGCGTATGAAACAACCTCTATGCCATTAACTTTGCATAGTTTATAATGTTCTCATAGAAGGGGAAGAAGGGGAATTTTAGTCTCAATTAAATACATATCACGCATTTATTTGAAACAAAATAAAGTTCACATTTTAATTTGGGACGGGATTTTTATCTAACCCCCGTCCCAAATTAGTAATTATTCTCACTTCAAATACGGCTTGTCTGTACTTCCGGGCTCTTTACCACCCTTTTCTACATACTGGATCTGTATTCCTTCCAGACGCTTAGCCATTCCTTCCGTTCCAGCTGGCTCCCCGTTCTTTGCCCATCCAAGCCAACCATGACTTTCTACATGTACCCGATAATATACATCATATTTTTCTGCAAGCTCTCCATCTAATTTAATGCAGATTGCTTCCAGACGTTTGGCCTGACCGCTTGTGCCTGATATCTGGCCATTTTTCTTCCATGAACTTTCCCAGCCATAGGTTTGTACATGAGTACGATACAGAATATTTCCCTGTACTCCGGAAACAGCATTTCTGATTGTAATAGCTTCCAGGCGTTTCGCCTTTCCTACGGTTCCTGATGTAGCTCCGTTAAATACATCTGACTGCCAGCCATAACTCTGAACGTGAGTCTTGTATGCTACCTGTGCTGAATGGAAATGACCAGACGTTGTTCCGGGCGCTTTACCACCTTTTTCTACCAATTCAACCTGTATCGCCTCCAGGCGCTTTGCCATTCCTTCCGTTCCCGCTTCTTCTCCATTCTTCGCCCAGCCGAGCCAGCCATAACTCTGAGCATGTACACGGTAGTATACATCATACTTTTCCGCCATTTTTCCAGTCAGCTTGATTTTAATAGCTTCCAGACGTTTCGCCTGACCACTGGTACCTGATATCTGGCCATTCTTCACCCAACCTTGCCAGCCATAACTCTGCACATGGGTACTATACTGGATATCTCCAGATGTCTCCGGATTATACAGCTGAATTTTAATAGCTTCCAGGCGTTTCGCTGCCCCCTCTGTTCCAGATATTCCTCCATCATATACCGTTGATTGCCAACCGTAACTCTGGACATGGGTATTATAAGTCACCTTGGGAGTGATAAAATGTCCGGAAGTATTTCCGGGGGCTGAACTGCCTTTCTTTACCAGACGAATCTGTATCGCTTCCAGGCGTTTCGCCATTCCTTCCGTTCCGGCCTCTTCTCCACTTTTTGCCCAGCCAAGCCATCCATAACTCTGGGCATGTACACGATAATAGATGTCATACTTTTCTGCCAATTCTCCAGTCAATTTTATCTTAATAGCTTCCAGACGTTTGGCTTCTCCGCTTGTGCCTGACTCCTGTCCGTTCTTCACCCAGTTTTGCCATCCATAGCTCTGTACATGTGTACTGTATTGAACATCACCGGATACATTTGGTACATGTACACTGATTTTGATTTCTTCCAGACGCTTCGCTTCGCCCACAGTTCCAGAAATGTCTCCATCTCCTACTTCTGCCTGCCAGCCATAACTCTGCACATGCGTATTGTACGCCACCATTCTGTCTGTTGTCTTATATGGTTGTTCCCGGTCACCAGGAGCTGATTCCCCTTTTTTTACCAGTCTTGTATCCAAAGCCAGAATACTTTTTGCATAACCGGAGGATCCCGCCGGCTCACCATTCTGCGCCCAATCCATCCATCCCCAGTCTTTTACATATACTCTGTAATAAATGTCATACTGTGAATTTAACTCTCCTGTCAATTCCATTGTAATAGCTTCCAGACGCTTATTTCCATCTGGCATGCCGCTGACTTGCCCATCGCTGCATTCTTTCTGCCATCCATAAGACTGCATATAGGAATTGTATTTTATTCCTCCTGAAACAGACGCATTTTTAATCCTGGCTTTTATTGCTTCGATATTATCTCCGCCGATATCTCCCTGGATCAAACCATTTGTCTTTTCTCCTGCCCATGAACCACCAGAATAAACATCTGTTACAACATCTGTTTCTACAACTTCCGATCCATCTACAGCAATCCCTGCCTGTATCTCAACCGTATATTCTCCGCCTTCCAGCATACATCCCGTATACCCCGCTTTATCCTGCAATGTCGTTACTGCATTTCCATTGACAGAAACCGCTCCGCTTCCTGTTCCTACAGGCACATACAGATTAGCCGTTGCATTTGCCGGAACCTTTATATGACAGGTAATATTCCCAGATCCTCCTATTGTATAGGAGCCCTCAATTTCTCCTTTCATTGTAGGAACTTTTACAGATGCCGTCTGAACGCCGCCTGGCTGGATTTTCATATCAAAAGTTCCAAATCCTGGCGATGTAGGCTGAATACCGAACATTCCCCGCACCAGCATACTGCCTGGCGCCGAACCCCAGGCATGGCTTAAACTCATATTTGGCTTATTCGCATAATTCCAGGCTTCCGCTGTAATTGTAGATTCCAGGCTATACATCATATAAGCCCAGCTTCTGACTCCCATCTCGTCATCTGGATTTGACATGATTTTTCTGGCCAAAGTGCCATGGTTACTGTTGTACAGCCCCTGCAGCAGAAAATAGCTGCCATATACGCTCATCTTCAATTCGCCGTCTGCTTCTATTGCTGAAGCCATTTTGTCAGACATACCCTGGCTGTTATAAATATCAAAAGCAAGCGCATATGCCGTCGCATGCTGCGCCGAATGCCGTACTACTGAACCATCCTGCTTCAAGCCATCATAGAACTCGCCTGTCTGGCTATTGTAAAGCTTCTGGATCATATTCGTCCGGATCGTATCTGCAAGATTCTGATAATAGGTCTGATCACTTTCCTTCCCCAAAGCCGCTGCAATGGATGCCATATCTTCATAACCGCCCACGCACACTGCATTGAACACAGTATTATAATATGCATCTGTCGTCTTATAACCGTCAATATCCGTTGCCGGCCAGTCTACCATAATATGCTGAAATGAAGTTGTGGCTCTTTTCATCAATCCTTGGGACTGATCAAAAAACTGTTCCATTGTTTTACTCTTCAGAGCCTGATAAGACTCTTCCAGCATACGCTTATCTCCTGTATAGAGATAGTGCTGATATATGGCCATAATATTGTACAGGGAGTATTCCGACGGCCAGGTTGTATTATTGAGAAGATATTCTGCAGAATATTTAAAAGCTGTAGACGTTGGCGAATAACTAAAACTTGTCATACCTGTGATCAGTGCATCGCCCTCATAAGCCAATCGTTCTCTGCTCTGCGTATCCACATACAACCCCTGTGTTGTCATTTTACTGGTGTACTTCGTCATATCATAGATATCATTCAGAACACTGTTGGATGACTCAAAATCCGATGCTTCTTCATCAAACGCACTCCGCACTGTCAAGCCTGTAATCTGATCCTTCGTCAAGCTTACCGGCATATTTCTGATTGTAACATAGCGGAAAGCCTTCATTCCGATGCCTGAAAGATTCTGCTGCCCGTTTTTCAGCTTCCACGTTTCCTGGTAGGTATTCCCGGTTGCCATTTTATATTTTGCATTCCCATTCTGATCCAGTTCTTCTCCATACTGGAATGTAACATTGGCACTTCTTCCGTTGATATTTAACCGGATTGTTCCTATAATCTCTTTTCCAAAGTCCACCAGATAAGAGCCATCTGATTTTCTTTGCACAGACTTCGGTGTCACTTCACAATGTTTATAAATATCATTCTGGGAAGGCTGGAGCGTATACCCTTCAAAACGACTGTTTAATGTTGGGGTTTTCCAATTTGATGCATGAAATCCGGTTTTGTTCCAGCCGGCAGGATATAATGATGCATTAATATTGTCCTGTACTGCAGTATAATAGCTTGTACCTATAGAGCTGTTAGATGAACCGATAAAAATATCATCTCCATCTAAAGCCCGCCAGTTTGCTCTGTCATATCCCGTATTTGTTATCACTTGTTTTGAGCCATCCGATAAATAAGCTGTCATTTGACAAAGGAAAGCTGAGTTGTTTTCTGAATAGGCAATCACACCTATAGTGTTTTTCCCGCTTTCTACATAGTCTGTAATATCGTAAGTATCATAATCCAGCTGTTTTCCATTTGGTCTGGTAGGACCAAGTCCGATCTCTGTACCATTTACATACAGATTATACACATACTGCCTTGACCTTGTTCCATCTAAAGCAGTTGCGCTTAAAACCACCTTTTCCGCATTAGTCGGAATATCCAATTCTCTTCTCAAGAAGACAATCCGCTTTCCTTCACTTCCCCATATTCCCTGCCTGCTCGTCCAGCTTGTCTCTGTAGAAAATGCCTGTGGAAGAGAAAGAGGTCCCTCCACACCGTCCGAATTTTTTATCTGTACCTGCCAGTAATACAATTCATCATCTTTTAATACTCCTGAAAGATCCATCAGCACAGAGGTATTCTCAGAACCGTCCTTCCATCCCGAATCAAAAACATATTCTCCTTTATTTAGCTGATCCTCTCGTTGGGAAATTACAATTCTATAAGCAGATTGCTTTCCCATATTTCCAGACAGACTGTTCTCCCAGGAAAAAGACAGATCACTTTTTGTAACGCCCCAAGGCTGGTCAAGAAGGTTGATTTTCAGCTCTGCAGGAGCCAACTCTCCTCCCATATTTACTGTTCTTTCCTCTACGCCCTGACCTTCCGGCGCATTAGATAATTCATTTTCCCTCTCTTCTGCCTGTTCTTCTAAAATGGTAATATGCAGTTCCGGCATTCCCTCTGCTGCATATAAATAGCCATCTTCCGATAAAACTGGACGAAATACATATTCACCGGGAACATCTGTATAGAAATCTTCCGGTATTTCCCATGTGACTTCCAGCTCATATTCCTTTCCGGCAGCATCATATCCCGTAATTGTTTCCGGCAGCCCCGCAACAATATCTTCTTTTGATGTTCCTACAGGATATTCACATGAGGAAAATTCCTCCATTTTTTCTATTGCTATTTTTTCTGTTTCCTCTGCATAAAGATTGGATGGGCAAAATGTAAGCCACATAATTGCCGCCAAAATCCATATGCCAATTATTTTCCCTTTTCTTTTCATTCATTCCCTCTGAATTTAATTTTATTTTTAAATAACAGAAAAGAACAGGGATATACAGCTCTATCGCCCATTCTTTTCTGCTTTTTCGGTTATGTCTAGTTATACACAACTACTGTTGACCCAGTTGGAACTGTATCATAAATCCATTTTGCATTGTTGATATTCAAACGCACACATCCATGAGATAACGCGAGCCCGAGCCTGCTGTCTGCTACTGCTCCATTATGATAATAAGTAGTAGAATGGAACAGGTAATCACCATAGAACTGTGTCCACCAGAAACAGCGTACATTTCCGGAATTGAAATAATATCCTCTGCTTCCCACTTTAAAGACTCCGGAAACTGTAGGCGTGCTTGGTGCTCCCACTGTACAGGACCAGTATTTTACGTTTTTCCATGCTCCTCTCCAGCCCTGGTATACGCCAACCTTCCGGTTTCCTCTGTCAACCATGATAATGTATGGCGTTGAACTGCTGTAAAGGTTTGCACGTGCATACATTCCTGCATCCGGCCCTGATACAATTCTTTGTTCTGTATAATAATTCCTATTGGATCCCGGTGCGCTGGCATCCTTGGAAACCAGTCTGATCTGTAATGCTTCCAGTCTGTAGCCGATTTTTGAAGTTCCTGCTGCCTGCCCGTTTTTCGCCCAGCCAAGCCAGCCATATTTCTGTACATAGGTACGATAATAAATATCATAATATTTGGAAAGGTCGCCTGACAGACTAAACTTCACAGCCTCTATCCCTTTAGAGCCGTCTGTACATCCGGAAACTTTTCCCGCCTCCGACCAGCCGGTCCACCCGGTTTTTGAAAGATGCACTGCATATTTAATAGTTCCGGAAGGCATTGCCTCTGTCCTGCGGTTCAACGTAACAGTAATATTCTCCAGGCGTTTACTCTGACCTGTTGTTCCAAGCGTTCCACCCATCTGAACATTTCCGCTGTTGCCTTTTCCCTGGATTGTTCCACTGTAGTACATGTCGCTGGATTTATATCCCTCGATAAACTTTGTTCCGCTTGTATTCGGAGCTTTTCCGCCTTTTTCTACCAATTGGATCTTAATGGCCTCAATTCGCTTGCTTAAGTCAGTACTTCCGGCAGTTTCGCCATTTACTGCGTAATTTGTCCAGCCAATCTTCGACATGTGGATACTATAATATACGTCATAGTGCTCTGCCACTTCCCCGCTCAGCTTAATCTCAATAGCCTCAATTCGTTTTGCCTGATTAGTGGTTCCGGCAATCTGTCCGTCTTTCTTCCAGCCTTGCCAGCCGATGGACTGTACATAAGTGCGGTATTCAATACTTCCTTCGTATCCAATATTCGGAAGCTGAATTTTAATAGCTTCCATTCTCTTGCCTTTTCCGGTTACTCCGGCAATATCGTTATCAGCTTTTATCTCCTGCCATCCTACAGACTGTGAATGTGCCTGGTAAGATACAAGAGGATACTTAAAGCTTTCCGCTGTCTGTGCAGGCGCATCTTCCCCTTTCTTTATCAGCCGGATCTCTAACGCTTCCATCCGCTTGCCATAGCCCAAGGTTCCGGCTTCTTCGCCGTTTTTCGCCCAACCAAGCCAACCAAAACTCTGTACATGGGCACGATAATAAACATCATACTGATTTGCCATCTCACCGGTCAACCGAATCTGGATTGCTTCCAGGCGCTTCTTTTGTCCGGTAGTTCCGGCAATCTGTCCGTCCCTCTTCCAGCCCTGCCAGCCAATAGATTGTACATGTGTCTGATATTCAATTCCGCCTTCATACTCGCTGTCCGGCAGTTTGATTTTAATGGCTTCCATTCTCTTGGCTTGCCCGGTCACTCCGGCTGTCTGTCCGTTAAATTTCTCTGCCTGCCAACCAACAGACTGTACATGGGCCTGATAGGAAAGATCAGGGTATTTATAGCTGTCTCCCTCACCTGTCGGAGCTGCCTCCCCTTTCTTTACAAGACGAATCTCCAGGGCCTCCATCCGTTTTCCATAGCCCAGGCTTCCGGACTTTTCTCCATTAGCTGTCCAATTCAGCCAGCCATAACTTTCTACATGTGCACGATAGTAAATATCATATTGATCAGCCAGAGAACCGGTCAGACGGATCTGAATGGCTTCCAATCGTTTCCCCTGGCCTGTGGTTCCGGCCTGTGCGCCGTCTTTCACCCAGTCCATCCAGCCATAGCTCTGGGCATGAACACGGTACTCGATTCCAGCCGACTGCTCCGGCTCTTCCGTAGCCACCTCTGCTGCGTCCAGCCCTGTTGCTCCTGGATCCGTTCCTTCTACAGGTGTTTCCGTTGCTCCCTGTTCCGGCATTTCAACCTTCAACTGAATCGCTTCCAGTCTTTTCCCTTTTCCGGTTGTACCGATGATTCCACTGTTTTCTGTCCAGTTGTTCCAGCCGCTGCTCTGAACATGGACACGATAGGAAAGCTTAGGAATCTGTTCTTCCTCCGGCTTATCCTGTTCATTTCCCTCTTCAGTTTCCTCACCAGTTCCGTCTGTGCCTGTCTCTTCTCCTGCAGTAGGAGCCTCTGTTACTGTATCTCCGGAATTTGTCACCCCTACAGAAGAATCCTTCGTTTCGTCGCTTTCTGCTTTTTCAGTTTCGCCTTGATCTGTAGTATAATCTGTCTCTTTCTGTTCATCTCCAGTTTCAGGTTCTGTTTCCTCCAAACCCGTTTCCCCCGTAACGCCGCCATTTTCCGTCTGATCCTCTAAGCTGTTATCTGCGGTGCCTGAAGTAACTGGAGCACTGGTTACTGTTCCCTCTGATGCCAGAGCACTTCCCGCACTTCCAAAGATCAGAAATGCACTCAGCACAATGGCTGTCACTCCTTTTAAACGCCTCAACTTCTCTCACCTCGATAATTTTCTTTTTTATTCACCCTTTATAAAAGCCTGCTCTGTGCTTCCCGGCGCTGCTCCGCCTTTTTCTACCAGCCGGATCTCAATAGCTTCCAGACGTTTTGCCAGTCCCTCTGTTCCGGCAGATTCACCGTTTTTCGCCCAGCCGAGCCAGCCATAGGTCTGGGAGTGTACACGGTAATAAATGTCGTACTGCTCTGCCATCTCATCTGTCAGTTCAATCTGAATCGCCTCCAGGCGTTTTGCCTGACCTGTTGTTCCGGCAATCTGTCCGCCTTTTGTCCAATTATCCTCCCAACCGTAGGTCTGTACATGAGTTTTGTAGCGAAGCTTTCCTGCATATTTTGAATTAGCAAAATCAATCTTTATCGCTTCCAGACGTTTCGCCTGGCCTGTTGTTCCGCTCTGCTCTCCGTCAAAGCTCCATCCCTTCCAGCCATAAGTCTGGACATGGGTACTGTATTTTAAAACTGCCTGCTTGCTCGGAGTATCTGTCTCTCCCGGCGCTGCTCCGCCTTTTTCCACCAGTTTAATCTGAATGGCTTCCATTCTCTTTGCATAATCAAAAGTTCCGGCTTCCTGACCGTTTTTCGCCCAGTCAAGCCATCCATAGCTCTGCACATAAGCGCGGTAATAAATGTCATAATGTTCTGCTATCTCACCTTCCAGAGACATTCTTACCGCTTCCAGACGCTTACCGCCTCCGGCAAGTCCTGCCTCCGCCCAGTTAGACTTTTCTCCATTCCAGCCGTATGTCTGCATGTAAGTTTCATATTTCACTCCGCCGGTATAGTCAGAATCTGTAATGGCAACTTTCAAAGCCTCCAAAGATTTTGCCTGACCCGTTGTTCCATTAGTCACTCCGTTTTCCACTGCTGCCTGCCATCCGGATCCGTTTACATACGTCTGATATTTCACAGCCATCGGTTTCTTTTCAAATGGTTTTTCAGTGCTTCCCGGAGCCTCTGATCCTTTCGGAACTACAACGATCTGAATAGCTTCCAGCCGCTTCGCATAACCCTGGGTTCCGGCCGCCTCTCCGTTCTTCGCCCAGTCAAGCCAGCCGTATGTCTGACAGTGAGCCCGATAATAAATATCATAATTCTGGGCTTCCGTTCCCGTCAGCTCAATCTTAATAGCCTCCACTCGCTTCGCTTCCCCGGTTGTTCCCGAAGTTGCTCCGTTTTCCACGTAATCCAGCCAACCGTAACTTTGGACATGGGTGCTGTATTTTACTCCCAGATCACCATATCCGTCACCGACGCTGATCTTTACAGCCTCCAGTCGTTTGTAATACCCCGTCACTCCGGTCTGATATCCGTTCTGAACCGTCGGCTGCCAGCCAAATGTCTGCATATGAGACGAATAGCTGATAATATTAGGATCTTCTACTTCTATCGGCTGCTGATCATAGGTCTTCACCATCCAGAAGTTGAGATCTGCATTGCCGGAAATTCCGTCAACTTTACCTGAAGAGGTACACTGCCACATATCATAAGTACCTGTATAATTACACTCATAATTATACTGTGCCACCCATTTTGACCATGCCGCATTGTCAAAAACGGAACTTGTCAGATAATTATTCCACCAGTTCAGATTAGCATAGACGCCACCTCTGTAACCAGCTGCCGTAATTTTATTTAAGAAAGTCTGGGCAATGGCGCCATGGTTTGTATTGATCGTACTATTATCTTCCAGATCCAGATATACCGGATAGGAAAGAGTATGCCCTTTTAATTGATTTAATACAAAATTTGCAGCATTTGTAGCTCCTGCCGTCGTTGTAATATAAGAATAGAGGTATACGCCATATGGAATACCCAGCCTCTCACACTCGGAAACATTGTATTCAAACCAGTCATCCACATGGCTGGAATTATTTGCATGCCAACCTAATTGGATAATGGCAAATTCCACACCATCTGCTTTAGCTTTTGCCCAATCAATTTTCCCTTGCCAAAAACTGACATCCACTCCTTTCAGCTGCGCTCCCGGAATAGGATCTCCATAGGAGTTAACATATCTTCCATTTACCTTTTCCCAGGCATTGGAAACTGCACGTGCTGATCTTGCCGTTTTGCTCTGAATCGGCTGACCGTTGGAGTATCTCCAGCTGTTTGCCAGACGAGTCTGTGGTTCTTCTTCTGACTGCTCTTCTGCCGCTTCATTGGATGCTTGTTCTTCTGTTTCCCCACTCTCTTCTGTGCTTACTGCCGCATTGTCTCCTGTCCCGTCAGAAGTTTCAGCCGAATCTTCAGTGGTCCCTTCTGTTTCCGTGCCGCTCCCCTCTGAACCGCTGCCTGTCTCCTGATCAGAGGCTGTATCATCCTGTCCGGTCGCAGGCGCTTCTGTTCCATTTTCTTCTGAAACTGCAGCTGTTCCGTCATTTTCTGCCGCATTACTGCTAAAGTCTACTGAAAATGCCATTCCGGCCGTCAGGCATACTGCCAAAGCCAGCGCTGTCAGTCTCTTCCAGTTTCTTTTCAATGTAAACTCCTCCTTTTTTCTCTGATTCTTCCCTTTTATATCTTATGCTTTTACAAATCTTTGATCTGTACTTCCCGGAGCTTCTCCGCCTTTTTTCACAAGAACGATCTGAATGGCTTCCATTCGCTTTGCAAGACCTTCTGTCCCGGCAGATTCACCGTTTTTGGCCCAGCCAAGCCAGCCATAACTCTGGGAATGTACCCGATAATAAATATCATACTGCTTTGCCATCTGGCCTGTCAACTGGATCTGCACTGCTTCCATCCGCTTTGCCTGGCCTGTCGTTCCTGCAAGCGCGCCGTTTCGCATCGTGTTCATCCAGCCATAGGTTTGTACATGTACCTTATACTCTATATTCCCGCTGTACTGCTGGTTTACAAGAGAAAGCTTCAGCGCCTCCATCCGCTTTACCTGGCCTTCCGTACCAGCCTTTACGCCGCCTTCTGCTATTTCCTGCCAGCCATAACTTTGTACGTGAGTCTGATACTGCAGCAGCGGCTGCACATAAGTACGCATGGTCTCTCCCGGAGCTGTCCCGCCTTTCTTCACAAGCCGGATCTCCAATGCCTCCATTCGTTTTGCCCCGTCTGTCGTTCCTGCTGTCTCTCCGTTTTTCGCCCAGTCGAGCCAGCCGTAAGTCTGGCAGTGTACCCGGTAATAAATATCATACTTTTCTGCCATCTTTCCTGTCAGCTGAATCCGGATTGCTTCCATCCGCTTTGCCTGGCCTTCTGTCCCGGACATAGCGCCGTCGGACTTCCAGTCAGTCCAGCCGATACTTTGAATATGGCTTCTGTATTTTACTGAACCGCTGACCGATGGATCCCGAAGCTTGATTTTAACAGCCTCAAGCCGCTTCGCTTCTCCTTCTGTTCCGGCCATTGCTCCGTCCTGTTTATCTCCCATCCAGCCATAGGTCTGAGCATGGACAGAATAGGTAATCCCTTCGGAGGCGGAAGGTGTCTGAGTATCACCGCCGCCGCTTACTTTTCCGGATACGACTGTCACATAATCTTTACTGATATACGCATACATATTGGAAAAGTTATATGCTCCGGAACTTGAATTGATTGCTGTTCTTCCACTGTTCAGCACCGGATCACTCTGTATCTGGTAAAAGCTTCCGCTGCTTCCTTTTATTAATACTGCATAATTGGAAACAGAACGCCCGGAGGAACTTGTGGTTGTATACAAAACATTGGATGCCGTATTGGCCTCTTTTCTTACATTGACTACATTGTATTTTGTATTGATAGTATCTTTAATTCCGATCGTGTATTTATAGCGGTCTTTCTGCCCGTTTTCATTATCCAGCTGCCACGCAATATTGGCAATCTTCTCACCCCAGTATGGATCGGAAGCGTAGCTTACATTCATACCGCTTGCCTTATCTCCCAGGAATCCGCCATGATAGAAGGACCACCCTGCTCTTAAATACCGCTTGGATAAATAGGTCTCCGAAAATGTCTGGATACATGCGTCTACGCTTTTATATGTATCAGCGCTCTCTCCCGGCGAGGAATCTACCGCATTCAGTCCGAACAGATTGTTTTTACTCTGGGCAATACTGCTGCTTCCCCAGCCGCTTTCAATCGCTCCCACAGATGCCATGATAAGTGCGTTTGTGCCGTAAGAATTTTGGCGGTTCACAAAATTCGCACCTGTATTGTTCATCTTGGAATTACCGGAAGCATATTTGTTGATCATATTGTTCAGCGCACTTCCGGAATAAGCTGTCTGGCTTCTCAAAGGCAGGTACTGAAAATAGTTATAATACGGGCTATTTGCATTAATGGAATTTTGTCTCGTATTGTTTCTGTAATCAGAAAGCATCGTACTGTAGTTCTGATAGAAATAGTGTCCATCATAGCTGTAGTAACTCTGCCCTGTTTTCATATAGGACTGCTGCGGCCCCACATTGACGGATCCCCCATACCCAGGTGTTGTCATATTCATCGTAATGTTATGGATAAGATTCGTGCCATTGGCATAGTAACAGCTATAGCTTTTGGCGCTGCTAAGGTTGACTACCTGAACCTTGGATTTATCCACCAGACCCACAACCCCGGCCATCATAAATTTTACTTTCCCGTTTTCTTCCCCGAGATAAGCCGCATCAGCGCCGCTTCTGCCATATACATAGCCGGACTCTCCGGTATTGTATTCCGTATATTCTGTAATATCACTGACTGTCTGTCCACTGGCATTGGCACGGAAGTTTACGATCTTTTCTGAAGCAGCTCTGGCATATCTTCTCGCGCTGCTTTCCTCTACAACTCCCCCGTTATCTTCTTCCAGCAGATACACATTTCCATTTTCATCTATACTGTAGACTTCTTTGGCAGCCATAGACATTCCGGCGTCAGCGCCGGATTGGTCCCCAGAGGATGTATCGGCCGTCTGACTCTCTCCCGTCTGCTCTGCTTCTGACTGCACTTCTTCATTTTCCTCTGAAACTTCTAAAGCCGCGTCCATCTCTTCTGTTTCGGACGCTGCCGTTTGTTCCGTGTTTTCCTCTGCCGCTGATTGGCTTTCTGCCATTGCCGGTTCATCAGCATAGGTTAAAATGCTGCTTCCTGACAGCATTCCCATGCACAGGATCAGGGCAACCCATTTTCTCCATTTTCTTTTCATATATTTCCTCCTTATTTGTATCCCCGTTTTTCTTCTGAAGCTGACAAAAGAGCTGTTAAAGCCCCGCGGGCGCTTTATGCATTATTTCCTCTTTTCTCATACAACGTGCAAGCTCGAATCCTTCGGATTCTCGCTCGCGGGCTTTCGCCCTATAAAAATGCAAGATGTCCAAATTGCATGCAAGCATTCATTTGTCCCTCTTACATTTTTGCACGGTTCATTGCCTACGCGGATATTATACCATATAAAAATAAAGGATAGCAAGGAAATGCCCCTGCTATCCTTTATTTTCCACGGTTTTCTATACAAAAGGTCTTACGACTCCTTTGATATTCGATCTCTGTCCGTTTTGTACCGGCCATACTACAACCTGATTCGGCCAGGATTCGATTACCTGATTGTTTCCAAGATAGATCGCTACATGGATCACTACTCCGGAGCTGTTCTGATAGAAGATCAGATCGCCCCTCTGTCTCTGACTATATGGTACATGCTTAAACTTCGGTGATGCCCACATATTTCTCGACTCATACTCATAACCCGGGTGAGCGTGTCTTACCGGATTGATAGGAGAAATATCAAGTCCGGCTCCATAAAGAGCCTGCATCACAAGTCCACTGCAGTCGATTCCGGTTCCCGGAGGGCCGGATGCTCCGATCACATAGGCTGTTCCCATGTAAGAATAAGCGGTGCTGATCATCGCCTCAATATGGTCAGATCTCGTACTGTCTCGATTCACCTTCATAGGACTTACATACGCGCCCCACTGTTCCCACTGTACCTGGTTAAATCCAAGCTTCAGCCAGGTCAGAAGATCCACATTTCCGGTCTGGCTCAAACCATTTTTCCTCTGGAAATTGCGGACGGCATTCTGCACATTGGTTCCGTAAAAAGCTCCGCCCATGCCGATTCCACTTCCAAGGCCAAGCTTCCGGATAACCTGCATTACCTTTACCCCTTCAAAGCCGTAGGAAAGATTATATCCTCCTCCGGTGAGGGTGATGGAATCCTTAATCTGATAATACTGACTCGGATTTTGATATCTCCGCTTTTTCATATTCGTATAGTAATTGCTGTTTGGTCCCGGCGCATTGGCATCCTTGGACACCAGTCTGATCTGCAGTGCTTCCAGACGGTAACCAATGTCGGTCGTACCAGCTGCCTGTCCGTTTTTCGCCCAGCCAAGCCAACCGTATTTCTCTACATGAGCGCGGTAATAGATATCATAGTATTTTGCCAGGTCGCCGGACAGAGAAATTTTAACCGCCTCCATACCGTACTTACCATCTGTACATCCGTTTACCGTATCCAGTCCGGTAGCTTCCTGCCATCCCAGGCTGGACAGATGCGTAGCATAGCTAATCTCTCCTTCCGGCATGTTTTCTGTTCTCCGGTTCAAATGCAGCGTAATATTTTCCAGTCTCTTTCCCTGGCCAGTTGTTCCCAATGTTCCGCCCATCTGGACTGCTCCGCTGTCACCTTTTCCCTGTATAGTTCCGGAATAGGTAAAGTCTGCTGCCTGGTACCCTTCAATATATTTTTGACCGCTTGTGTCCGGCGCTTTCCCGCCTTTCTCTACAAGCTGAATGCGGATTGCCTCAATCCGTTTGCTCAAATCTGTACTTCCTGCGATCTCGCCGTTAGATGCATAATTGATCCATCCGATCTTGGACATATGAACGCTGTAATATACATCGTAGTGGTCTTTTAACGCTCCAGTCAATTGGATCTGGATAGCCTCCATCCGTTTTGCCTGATCTGTTGTTCCGGCAATCTGTCCGTCTCTTTTCCAATCCTGCCATCCGTAGCTCTGTACAAAGGTACGGTACTCAATACTTCCTTCATATGTATTGTCCGGAATCTGGATCTTAATGGCTTCCAGACGTTTCGCCTGGCCGGTTACGCCAGCCACTTCGTTGTCGTATTTTGCCGTCTGCCAGCCGACAGACTGAGAATGTGCGCTATAAGAAACCAATGGATATTTATAGCTCTCTGCGCCAATTTCAGGTGCTTCATCACCTTTTTTCACAAGACGGATTTCCAGTGCTTCCAGACGCTTTCCATATCCGGCGCTTCCGGCTTTCTCTCCATTACTTGTCCAGCCAAGCCATCCATAACTCTGTACATGGGCGCGGTAATAGATGTCGTAATAATCCGCCATATCTCCTGTCAGACGGATCTGAATGGCCTCCAGACGTTTCGCCTGACCGGTTGTTCCGGCAAGTTCACCGTTTTTCTTCCACCCCTGCCAGCCAATAGACTGCACATGAGTCTGGTATTCGATTCCGCCTTCGTATTCACTGTCCGGCAGTTTGATTTTAATGGCTTCCATTCTTTTAGCCTGACCGGTTACTCCGGCCTGCTGTCCGTTAAATCTTTCGCCCTGCCAGCCGATGGACTGGGAATGAGCATTATAAGAAATAACAGGATACTTGTAACTGTCACCTTCACCTTCCGGCGCTGCTGCTCCCTTTTCTACAATACAGATCTCAATAGCTTCCAAACGTTTTGCATAGCCCAGGCTTCCGGACTTATCTCCGTTGCTTGTCCAGTTAAGCCATCCATAACTCTGCACATGGGTTCGGTAGTAAATATCATATTTATCTGCCAATGTACCTGTCAGACGGATCTGAACAGCTTCCAGTCTCTTAGTCTGGCCAGTTGTTCCGGCAGTCTCTCCGTTCTTCTTCCAGTCCTGCCAGCCATAGCTCTGCACGTGGGCGCGGTACTCAATTCCATCCTCGCCCTCTGCACCGTCAATTTTAAGTTCCAGCGCTTCCAGACGTTTTGCCTCGCCTTCTGTTCCGATCCATGTATCTTCTTGATTCTCGGCCCATTCATTCCAGCCGTAGCTCTGCACATGTGCACGATACATAAGTACCGGGGCTGTCGGCTCTTCTACTTCTCCGGGATCTTCCGGATTTCCGCTTTCGCCTGTATTTCCTTCGTCTCCGGTTTCTCCGGACTCACCCTGATCCTGGGAATCTCCCGGTTGTTCTGTTCCTTCCTCTCCTGAAGGATTGCCGGGATTTGCAGTTTCATCAGACCCTGACGGTTCCTGATCTTCTCCTTCTGCCGGAGTCTGACCAGGCTCTGTTACAGTTCCGTCGTTTTCACCGGCTCCTTCCCCTGGCAATTGTGTCTCTTCTCCGGTTCCATCTGTCACTTCCTGGCTGCTCTGTCCTTCTTCCAGAACTGCTGTCTGGTATTCTCCGCCCGGCGCTGCCGCCAGACTGGTTCCTGCAGTGCCGAAGGCCAAAACGGCACTGAGCACAATCGCTGTTATCTGTTTCCTCTTCACAACATCTCACCCCACAATAAAAGTATATTTTTTGATCAGAAGGTCTTACAATAAGCACCTGACTCGATCAGTTTTCTGATCTCTCTTGTCACATCTTCCTTATCTTCTTTATAAGTCACTCCAAACCAGCGGTCTGTTGACTGCAGCACTTCAACCTGAATCCTTCCCTCTTTCAGCAGTCCGCCGATGATCGTTGGCAGCAAATACTCTTTTTTCTGCTCATTTTCTTCCAGCTCATCCAGAAAGGCATTAAATCCAGTTTCCAGTACATCAAGAAAATCCGGCGTCAGTCCCCACATGTTCATAGAAACTTCTGACTCTACATCAATCTTTCTTGGGCTGCCTTCTCCCCGTACTTCAGCGCCGTCAGACGTCTTAACAATATTGTGGGTTTCTTCAATATCTGCAAGCATCCGATTGTTGTCTACTCTGCAGATCCCCCGTGTAACGCCCCCGTTTTCACTCAGCGTATTTTTCAATACAAATCCCACCATGCAGGCGTGAAGGCCTTCCCGTTCTTTCTGATCTGTCAGATATCTGTAAGCTTCCTGGTATGCTTCTTTTCCATAATAGTCATCTGCATTGATGACAAGAAATGGTTCATTTACAACATCTTTACAGCACAGGATCGCCTGCCCGGTACCCCACGGCTTTGTCCGGTCCGGAAATTTTCTGCTGAATCTTTCCGGAATATTGCCGATCTCCTGATATGCATAATTCACGCTGACCTTTTTTTCTATCCGGTTGCCGATCACTTCTTTAAAATCCTTTTCCAGATCTTTTCTGATGACAAATACAACCTTATCAAAACCAGCTTCCATTGCATCATATATGGAATAATCCATAATGATCTCTCCATTTGGACCTACAGGCTCCAGCTGCTTGATCCCTCCCCCGAATCTGCTGCCGATACCGGCAGCCATAATCACTAATGTCGCTTTCCCCATTTTCTTTTGCTCCTTTTAATTTGTCTTAAATACATACGCTCTTTGCCCAATATAGTTCAAAAGCGTAAAAAGCACCATTCCGACAACCATTGCAAGATTGTCCCGAAGCGCCCCCTGCTGTCCCTGCAGCATCCATGTAACTGCAGGTTTTGCAATGCCATATGCAACCAGGTAACAGAGAGAGATATTCAGTACAAATTTCAAAACCTGGCTCAAAGATTTCTTTTTACTTTCAAAAGTAAAATACTTATTCAAAAAATAGCTGAGTATACTTCCCACAACATAATTTGATGCCGAAGAAATCCAATAGCTCTGGTGAAACACATTATACATGATAAACATAACCGCTGTTCCAACAACTGTATTGATCACACCTACAACCATGAATTTCAGGAAACGAATATCCAGCCATTTTTTTATCTTATTCATTTTTTATTCTCCAAGGCCGTCTTCCACAGCCTGTACCATTGCTGCGAGAGCCTCCTCTTCATCCGGTCCCTCGCAGATCAATTCAATTTCATCACCCTTTTTAATGCATGCCCCAAGAACACTCAGCACACTTTTAGCATTTGCTGTTGTCGTATCATGCTGAAATGAAATCTTACAGTCAAATTTCACTGCAACGTTGCAGAAGATCCCCGCAGGCCTTAGGTGAAGGCCTGTAGGATTATTGACTGTCACTTTTTTACTTACCATAGTGCCAAACCTCCGAATTATTCCTTTTCTTCCAGCGTAATCTTAATCTTTATCTGGCTTTCCAGAGAACATCCGTCCGGAAGGGGAATATCAACTCCCAGCTCATATTCTCCGGCTTTCTTATAATCTTTCAAATCAATACTTGCTTTTATTTCTGATATATCAAGGCCATCCAGCACTTCCTGCGGACCCCTGACATGGATTTCCAGATCTTCTCCCTCTCCGTAATTCAGGGTCAGGTTCTCATCCAGATTATTCACAGTAATAGAGCCTACCGGAAGATCAAAGCTTTTCGTTCCGTCTTTTTCTACGCGTATAGTTACAAGGACATTATTTCCCGACTCGTCTACAAGTCTTGTTCCTTCCGGAAGATAAGAGGTAATATCTATCGTCCGTTCCGTTCTCTGTGAAATATCCTGTGCCTCCACAGCATCAGCAGGAATGGAAATTTTTTCTATTCCCTCCAATACGCTCTGCTCCCCTGCAATTTGTATTTCTTCCGGAGTCCATGTCACATCGGCCACAGAGTAACCTGATGCGGCAGTAATGCCTGAAGTATCCACCTCTACCGGTATACTTGCCGTCTGATACAGCGTCACATGAACTTTTACACCTGTCGTACCCAGATTATTGCCGATCTGCTCCGGATTGATCTCACTGTTGTCCGAATCATAATAGACAACAGATGCATCCAGTGTTGTATCATGAGACAATCCTGTAATATCCACCTCTGCCACAACACGGCTTATACTGTCTATAACAGATTCCGGTCCGTTTACATTAATTCTCTCTGGATCAGCCTGCACGCCGCCGAGAACATAGCCGTCTCTGACTGTTCCTGTTGTAGTAACGCTGATAGGGAAGGTATTACTCTTATTATTTTCTATCTTTACCTGAAGATTTCTCGGATTTGCAGAAGCACTGTCAATATCAAATCCCGGAATCTCAATCTGGATCGGTACTTGTGACTCCAGATACAGTTCCTTCATATCAGCTGTTGCAACGATATCTTCCGCTTTTATTTTTTCCAGCTCCGAGCGCTTTGCATATACCGTCACACTGATCTTATCTGTATTTTCAATGATCTGATACGACTTTTGATCCTGCGTGATAATTTCCGGATGTTCCACAGTAACCGGTATGCCATCGAATGTCGCATCGGTGATCGGATTGTCGATATTCACTACAATCAACCATAGCAGCAGTGCAAACAGAAAGGCAAGCAGCTTCAGGCCAAGATTATTCATCAGACTTTTTTTCATGACTCAGCCTTCCTTTCCATTTTGCCAGTACACTGCGTGACTCGCTTTTTTTATTCTGTATATCTTCAAGATACTCCCGAAGTTTTTCCTTCGAAATATTTCTGTCCAGTCTTCCTCCCTGGGCTACGGAAACATATCCTGTCTCTTCTGACACAACAATGATCAGCGCATCACTCACTTCACTCATGCCTACTGCAGCCCGGTGCCTTGTTCCGAGATCCTTACTAAGTCCCATATTATCCGATAAAGGCAGATAGCACGTTGCTGAAACAATTCGATCATTTCTTATAATAATAGCACCGTCATGAAGCGGAGTGTTGTGTTCAAAAATATTGACAAGGACCTGGCTTGATACAATACAGTCCATTCGAATCCCGGTACTTTCATACTCCGTCAGTTTGATCGCCTGCTCCACAACAATCAGGGCGCCTGTCTTAGCCCGCCCCATAATATAGGAAGCTTCCACAATTCCATCAATTGTCGCCTCACTGAATCTGCCCTTATCCTTTGCGCTTTCAAAAGGTACAACTGCCGCAATAAATTTTCTCTCTCCCAATTTTTCCAACGCGCGGCGCAGCTCCGGCTGAAACACTACTATGATGACAGTTGCAAGAACAGTAAGTGAATTTTTCGCCAGCCATAATATCGTATGCATCTGAAAGACAAACGCCAAAAGAATGAATACACCAAGAACCACAATTCCCTTCAGCAGCATCCAAGCTTTCGTGTTTTTGATCCAGATCATCAGCTGATAAACAAGAAACGCAATAATAATAATTTCAATAATATCTGTAATATGCATTTCCGGAAAATAAGAGCCTTTTATGTATCTGTCAAAAAACTGTGTGATCCTTGCTTCCATTCTTTCACCCCCTATCTTTTTAATCTGGCGGAATCAGATCTCTATTTTTCGTTATCATCATTATCCAGATTCAGCTCCTCCCGGAGAACCTTCGTTAGCAGAAGATGTTCTGTATTCCCCTCAATCTTACTGCTCTTTTTCTTAGGCGCACGTTTCCTTTTCTCCGGAACCGCCTCTCCTGGTTCCCGGACGCTTTGTTCCCGGGCATTCTTTTTCCGGATTTCTTCCGTATCGATAATTTCTGTTTCCTGGCTTTCTCCCCTCTTATTAATGCGCTTAACTGTTTTTTCCGGCGCACTTACCACAATCTTAGGAACCGCCTTGACGTAGTAATAATATTCATCGTCTTCATACTGTACACTCTCACATCTGGAATAATCCACAGAAAAGAACAGAAATTCCAAAACAAGCCCTACAATAACAGCTGCAATATTTCCAAGAATCAATTCCAGATATGACACTTTTACACCCAACATCATGCTTCCCGCAAATACAATCGCAATACCGGCAACAGCACCGGCTGCCACAGCAGTTTTCCAGGCATAATTAATCGCCATCCGGCGCACGGTATACACAAGCAGCAAAACAATAATAAAAGCAAACACAGACACGATCATTTCTTTATTTTGAAATACCTGCTGTGCATAGGAAGTTACCTGTGAGATCATTCCTGCCGCTCCTTCTCCTTTCAGAGAAGAGGCCGCTTCCTTCAGGTAATCGGTCATATAAAATACAATTGTTCCGAATATGATCGGAACTGCATATACCGGAGTCCCTACAAGGCCAAAGGCTATCGGGATCACATAAGGAATTTTCAGCATAAATGCCAGCGGCGTCAGAAGCACCACCAAAGCCGTCTTGGGACTGAACCGAAGATAAAAAATGAACATGATCAAAAAGATAACTGCTGTAACAGCCATGATTCCCACTGACACTGCTGTCATCTGTACCAGAGTCAACACCGCTGCTGCAAGAACAGTCACGATCATTGGCAAAAATGCACAGATCACAGAAAGTCCTAATGTAATCAGAGGATTAGAGAGCAATTTCATAAATCCCATATTATGATTGATCATATAGAACGTCAGTAAAGCAACAATAAACTGAAGCGCTTTATTGATATATTTGGAATTTTTAGCATAAAACTGCTGTATCTCTCCTCGCAACACATATAAATTGTCCATTATTCTTTGTTCTCCTTTTCATATATCTTCAATAAGCGGATCAGTCCGTGGTTATACCTTTTCATACGCATCCGGGCATCCCGGTGTTTTCCGCTTGAAATCTTTCTTGTCACAAGAATTGTCACAATAAGGGCCGCCACATAAGCCACAACAGCTACTGCCGCAAGCACCAACATTGTAGTCAACGTCAGATTTTCCAGCAAACTGTTCATTGCTGCCAGACCAATCAATAGAATAACGCATCCATATCCCACTGTTGTCCACAAAATTGTTGCAACCGTTTTCATACTTATGTAGTCCTTTTTATAATATGCGCTGATCTTCATATCTTCTCTGCCTTCCTTTTGTTCATACAGCGCAAGTTTTGTCATCAATCTGACTTTTCGTTTATCTAACATATTTCACCTCAAAGAGAACCATAGTCACAGATTTACTCATTATTCTCAGTATATCAAATCTCAGTATCCTTGTCCAATACTTATAGTTAAAAAGTAGACTTTTTCAGCTCCGGCCTTTTTCAGGCTTATGGCGGCGCTGTCTATCGTATTTCCGGTAGTGTAAATATCATCCACCAGAAGCACATTCCTTCCGGAAAGCTCCTTTCCGGTCCACCAAAAAGCATTTTTCAAATTTTCCCGCCGCTCCCGATTCCCAAGTTCTTTCTGCGGAATCGTATCAACCGTCCGCTGCAGATGAACCGTATCCGCCGTTATCCCAAGTAACTGTGAAAGCCCTTCCGCCAGGAGGTCGGCCTGATTAAATCCTCTTTGCTTTTTCCGCTTTCTGCTCAATGGAATGGGAATAATAAGAGAAATCCGCCATCCAACTACATATTTCCCGAATTTTTTTGCCAGTTCTTCTGTGTAAAACTGACTGTATATCCTTCTATTCTGATATTTAAACCGGTAGATGGAAGTCCTTACCTGTTTTTCATGTTTCCAAAGCGAAAGACCTCTCTCATAAAAATGCCGGGTATGGAGACAGTCAAAACAGTATTCGCTGCTTTCACTCCTTATAGGCTTCCCACATTTTTTACAGCGCGGCTCCCGGATATACCACACCTCTCTGGCACAGGTCCTGCAAATTCTTCTTTCTGTCACCTCGCCGCAAAAGGGACAAGTGTGGGGATAGAGAAGATCCAGTATCTTCTCCCCCGCCTTTTTTAACATTTTCTTCATTTTTGTTTACTGGCAAAATTCACGGATCCGCTCTGAAAGACTTGTATTTCTGTTCTGCTCACTGATATTCTGTATCATATCCTGAAATACAGTCTCACTTCCCACAATCGTCACACACTTTTTCGCCCTTGTCACTGCCGTATACAGAAGATTCCTGTTATAGAGCTGCCGCGGCCCTGACAAAAGGGGCATCACTACTGCCGGATACTCGCTTCCCTGGGATTTATGGATCGTGATGGCATAAGCCAGCTCCAGCTCATCCAGCATTTCAAAAGGGTATGTAACAACACGATGTTCGTCATACTCTACGGACATAGTCTCTTCATAGGAATTAATCTCTTTTACAATTCCCATATCGCCGTTAAATATTCCCACACCTTTATCTATCGTCATACCATATCTTGTTGTAATTTCCCACTCCAGCTGATAGTTGTTTTTAATCTGCATCACCTTATCGCCGGTACGAAACTTTTTTTCTCCATACTCTTTCTCCGCTTTGGACGGTGCCGGAGGATTGAGATATTCCTGAAGAATATGATTTAAACGCTCCACCCCAAGGAGCCCCTTTCTCATAGGCGTCAATACCTGTATGTCATAAGGCTCCGCCTGTACATACCCAGGCAGCTTCTTCTGGATCAGAGTCAGAAGTACACTGATGATGGTATTGGCATCCTGACGTTTCAAAAAGAAGAAATCTCTGCTTTTATTGTCCAGGATGACGGCTTCGCCCCGGTTGATCTTATGAGCATTTACTACAATATCGCTCTCCTGAGCCTGACGGAAGATCTTCGTCAGCATAACTACAGAAAAGCAATGGGAAGCCAGCATGTCTTTCAGCACACTTCCAGGCCCCACAGAGGGCAGCTGGTTCGCGTCTCCCACAAGAACAAGCCTTGTACCCACACTTACAGCACGCAGAAGGGCATGCATCAAAGGGAGATCCACCATGGACATTTCATCGATAATAATGACGTCCGCCTCCAAAGGATTTTCCTCATTTCTCTGAAAACCGCCGGAAGGACCATCCTCTTCCGGCGCTCCTGCTACTTCCAGCAGGCGATGGATCGTCTGGGCTTCGCATCCTGTTGTTTCAGTCATTCTCTTGGCCGCCCGCCCCGTGGGCGCTGCCAGACAGATATCCAGCCCTTCACTTTCAAAATAGCGGATCATAGCATTGATGGTAGTGGTTTTTCCTGTTCCGGGTCCGCCGGTCAGAATGAACACTCCCCTTCTTACCGCCTCCACCACAGCCGTCCTCTGGCGTTCATCCAGCGGCATGTCCATATTTTTTTCAATCGCCTGCAGGCGACGGAGTACCGCCGCCTCTGAAATGTCGCTGCTGATATTCAGATCATGGAGCATCTTTGCCGTATTCAGTTCCATGTAATAGTAATTAGACGGGTATACTCTTCTATCATTTTCCCCTTCCTTCAGCACAATCTTTCTCTCCATTGCCAGATCCATAAGGTATTTCTCAATATGCTGAATCTCTACTTCCAGAAGATCCCCTGCGCGTCTTAGAAGCACCTGTTCCGGCAAATAGACATGTCCCTCTGCCACGCTCTGAAGAAGCGTATAAAAAATACCGCTCCGTATCCGGTAATCCGAATCTGTATGGATACCTATTTTCCGTGCGATCTCATCCGCCGTTTTAAATCCCACGCCGGAAATATCATCTGCCATCTGATAAGGATTTTCCTCCATAACCCGGTAAATGCGATTCCCGTAATATTGATAGATCTTTGCCGCAAGAGAAGTGGAAATTCCATATTTCTGCAGATAGATCATCGCCTGTCTCATGTCCTTCTTTTCCTCTACCTGCTGTGCAATTTCTCTTGCTTTTCTCTCACTGATCCCTTTTACCTCTGCCAGCCTTTCCGGCTCTTCTTCAATAATGCGAAAGGTATCTTCCTTAAATTTTCTCACAATCCTTCCCGCCAGAGCTGCACCCAGCCCTTTGATGGCTCCGGATCCCAGATAACGCTCAATGGAAATGAGATCTTCCATTTCGCAGACTTCCGAAGTTTTTACCTGCAGCTGCATGCCGTACAGGGAATGCAGCACATATTCTCCTGTCAGCTTCAGAAGCTCTCCTTCTCCGATGTAAGGAAATGTTCCCACACATGTCAGATCTCCGTCCTCATTATTCAAATTGAATACCGTATATCCATTATCCTCATTCCGGAAGACAATGTGCTCCACGTATCCTTTTATCTCCTCCATATATCCTCTTTCATCTTCCTTTCGCCAGGATTGCACCAAATGGAAAAAAAGCCGCCGGAAATGCCTTCCGCCGGCAATTTAACTCTCTTTTCAGGATCGCTTTCCTGAAATTCATCTTTCTGAAATCTCTTACAGTTCTTTTCGCCCGCTCAAAAATTCCACAAACTGTCCGGTACCGATAGCCACTACTTTCATCGGATCTTCCGCTGTCATCGTATTGATACCGGTACGCTCTTCGATCAACTCTTCCAGCCCCCGCAGCATAGCTCCGCCGCCGGTCAGAACGATCCCCCTGTCAAGAATATCAGCTGACAGTTCCGGAGGAGTACGTTCCAGCACACTGATAACAGCCTCTACAATCTGGCTCGTCGTTTCGCGAAGTGCCTCCTCTGTTTCTGATGAAGTTACGGTCACTGTCTTTGGAAGTCCGGTAACAAGGTTCCTTCCTCTCACCTCCATAGACTCTTCCTCCACCAGAGGATAGGTTGTACCAATTTTGATCTTAATATCTTCTGCAGTTCTCTCACCGATCAGAAGATTATGTTTCTTTCTCATATAGCGGACAATTGCTTCGTCAAAATCATCTCCTGCAATCTTTATGGAGGTATTGACTACTGTTCCTCCAAGAGAGATCACAGCAATATCCGATGTCCCGCCTCCGATATCAACGATCATATTTCCACACGGCTTGGAAATATCAATTCCGGCGCCGATGGCCGCTGCAACCGGCTCCTCGATCAGCAGAACTTCTCTTGCGCCTGCAGCATAGGTTGCCTCTTCCACCGCTTTCTTCTCTACTTCTGTCACCCCGCTGGGCACACAGATACTGATTCTCGGCTTCTTAAATGTGCGGCGCCCCATGGCTTTCTGCACAAAATATTTGATCATTTTTTCGGTAACTGTATAATCCGAGATCACTCCCTGCCGCAGCGGCCGAACTGCCACAATATTTCCCGGAGTTCTCCCAAGCATAAGTCTTGCTTCTTCTCCAATCGCCTTAATGGCATTTGTATCTCTGTCAAATGCAACGACAGATGGCTCCTTTAAAATAACGCCCTTACCTTTTACATATACGAGGACGCTCGCTGTCCCTAAATCAATTCCGATATCTACTGACATCTTTAAATTCCCCTTTCATTTGAGTTATTTATGTCATTTCGTCCCTCATACATCTTTTGTTTGATTATCCCTCATTCACGGATAATATACACCCTCTATGGGCATTTACCATTATAATCAAATTTTCTCAAAATGGAAAGAGTTTTTTTTCGCCTATTTTCTCAGCATCATATCAATATATTTGCCAGTGTAGGACGCCGGATTTTGGGCTATTTCTTCCGGCGTACCGGATGCAACGACCGTACCCCCGCCGTCTCCTCCTTCCGGTCCGATATCGATAATATAATCCGCTGTCTTAATAACATCCAGATTATGCTCAATAACCAGAACCGTATTTCCGTCAGAAGCCAGCCTTCTCAAAATTTCTGTCAGCTTATGCACATCTGCAAAATGAAGTCCTGTCGTTGGCTCATCCAAGATATAGATCGTCTTTCCCGTGCTCCGCTTGCTCAGCTCTGCCGCCAGCTTGATTCTCTGTGCCTCTCCTCCGGAAAGTGTTGTGGATGGCTGTCCCAGCCGAATATAGGAAAGTCCCACATCATACAGTGTTTCCATTTTCCGTCGGATACTCGGCACATGTTCAAAAAATTCCAGCGCCTCCTCCACTGTCATATTCAGTACATCATAAATATTTTTTCCCTTATAGCGTACCTCAAGCGTCTCTCTGTTATAGCGCTTTCCCCCGCAGACCTCACAGGGGACATAGACATCCGGAAGAAAATGCATCTCTATCTTCAAAATACCGTCGCCGCTGCAGGCTTCACATCGTCCGCCCTTTACGTTAAAACTGAATCTTCCTTTTTTGTATCCTCTGGCTTTTGCATCCGGAGTTGCTGCAAAAAGATCCCTGATCAGATCAAAAACTCCTGTATAGGTAGCCGGATTGGATCTTGGCGTACGGCCGATGGGAGACTGATCGATCGCGATCACTTTATCAAGCTGATCTATTCCCTGGATTTCTTTGTGTTTTCCCGGAATGGTCCTTGCACGGTTCAGCTCCTTTGCCAGACGCTTATACAGGATTTCATTTACAAGCGAACTTTTCCCGGATCCGGACACACCGGTAACACATGTCATAACTCCCAGCGGAATATCTACGTCGATATTCTTCAGATTATTTTCCTGCGCACCGATCACCTTCAGCCATCCGGTGGGCGTTTTCCGCTCTTCCGGTACTGGAATTTTCATCCTACCACTTAAATATGCACCGGTTATGGAATTTTTATTCCTCATAATTTCTTTTGCGGTTCCCTGTGCCACCACTTCTCCGCCGTGCTCTCCAGCTCCCGGACCGATATCTACAATATGATCCGCTTCCAGCATGGTATCTTCATCATGCTCTACCACAATAACGGAATTTCCAAGATCCCGCAGATGCTTCAGTGTGGCAAGCAGCTTGTCATTGTCCCTTTGATGAAGACCGATACTGGGCTCATCCAAAATATAAGCTACGCCTACCAGACCGGAACCGATCTGTGTGGCAAGACGGATCCGCTGCGCTTCTCCTCCGGAAAGCGAGCCTGTCGCCCTGGAGAGCGTCAGATAATCCAGTCCCACATCCATCAAGAACTGTATCCTGGCCTGGATTTCCTTCAGGATCTGTCCGCCGATCAGCATCTGTTGATGAGTCAGCTCCAGTTCTTTCAGAAAATGCTGAAGCTTTTCCACAGAAAAGGCTGTGATCTCCGCAATGTTTTTATTTCCCACCGTCACTGCAAGCGATTCCTTTTTTAATCTCTGCCCTTTACACTCATGACAGGGAGTAATCCGCATAAATGTCTCATATTCAGCCTTTGTAATCTCGGAAGAAGTTTCCCGGTACCGCCGTTCCACGCTCCGTATCAGGCCTTCAAATGCCACATCATAAATCCCCTCTCCCCGCTGTCCGCGGTAATGAACTTTTACTTCCTTCCCGTTTGTACCATAAATGAGAATGTCATGTATTTTCTTTGGATAATCCTTAAAAGGCGTGGCAAGGGAAAAATCATATTCCTTTGCCAGAGCTTCCAGGATCGCTCTTGTATAACTTCCTTTGTCGGTACAGGACTGCCATCCAAGTACAACAATAGCCCCTTCGTCAATACTTAAATTCTTATCCGGTATCATAAGATCTTCATCAAATTCCATTTTGTACCCAAGTCCATAACATTCCGGGCAGGCGCCAAAAGGATTGTTGAACGAAAAGCTTCTGGGTTCAATCTCATCAATACTGATCCCACAATCCGGGCAGGCAAAACTCTGGCTGAAATTGATGGGTTCTCCGCCAATAACATCTACTACCAGAAGTCCTTCAGCCAGGTGAAGAACATTTTCTACAGAATCTGTCAGACGCTTTTCAATCCCGGGCCGTACCACAAGGCGGTCTACAATAATTTCGATATTATGTTTGATATTTTTATCCAGTGAAATTTCCTCGGAAAGTTCATACAAATTTCCATCTACTCTCACACGGACATACCCGCTCTTTTTCGCTCTCTCAAAAAGCTTTGCATGGGTTCCTTTTCTCCCCCGCACTACCGGCGCCAGAAGCTGGATCTTTGTACGCTCCGGAAGAGCCATGATCTGATCCACCATCTGATCCACTGTCTGCTTTTTGATCTCTCTCCCGCACTTTGGACAGTGGGGAATCCCGATCCTTGCATAGAGGAGACGGAAATAATCATAAATCTCTGTCACAGTTCCCACTGTGGATCTTGGATTCCGGTTTGTCGATTTCTGATCGATAGATATGGCCGGAGAAAGCCCTTCAATACTTTCCACATCCGGTTTTTCCATCTGTCCTAAAAACTGTCTCGCATAGGACGAAAGGGATTCCATATATCTTCTCTGACCTTCCGCATAAATCGTATCAAAAGCCAGGGAAGATTTTCCCGAGCCGGACAGTCCGGTAAGAACCACCAGCTCATTTCGCGGAATGTCCAGATCTATATTTTTCAGATTATGCTCATTGGCACCTCTGATTTTAATGTATTGTCTGTTTGTTTTCTCTGCTGCCATTTTATGCTCCTTCTTAATCTTCAGCTATGTCATCCAGCTGCTTTTTCAATTCTGTCATCTTATCACGAAGTTCAGCCGCTGCCTCGAAATTAAGTTCGGACGCAGCTTTTCTCATCTGTTTTGTCACATCAGCGATCAGTTTCTCCAGCTCTTTCCGGCTCATGGACTCCGGATCTTTCTCCATGCGCATTTCTTCTGCCGCTACTTTCTTGGAAATACTGATCAGATCGCGGACTGATTTCTGGATTGTTGTCGGCGTAATACCGTGTTCTTCATTGTAAGCCATCTGAATCTGGCGGCGCCTCATAGTCTCATCAATGGCCTGTCTCATAGAGTCTGTCACTGTATCCGCATACATGATCACGTGTCCTTCCGCGTTTCGTGCGGCACGTCCTATGGTCTGGATCAGAGAAGTCTCTGAACGCAGGAACCCTTCCTTGTCCGCATCGAGGATAGCAACCAGCGTAATCTCCGGGATGTCAAGACCTTCTCTTAAAAGGTTGATTCCTACCAGCACGTCAAATACGTCCAAACGCATGTCCCTCACAATTTCCGTCCGCTCCAGCGTATCAATATCCGAGTGCAGATAGCGGACACGGATTCCCAGTTCTTTCATATAATCTGTCAGATCTTCCGCCATGCGTTTCGTAAGTGTGGTAATTAAAATCTTGTTTTTCTTTTCCGTCTCCTTCTTCACTTCTGCCACAAGATCATCGATCTGCCCCTCTACCGGGCGAATTTCCACTTCCGGATCCAGAAGTCCTGTTGGCCGTATCACCTGTTCCGCCCGAAGCAGCTCATGTTCCGCCTCATATGTTCCCGGAGTTGCCGACACAAACATGATCTGGTCGATCCGGTCCTCAAACTCTGAAAAGCTTAAAGGTCTGTTGTCCTTGGCAGAAGGCAGACGGAATCCATAATCCACAAGGGTTGTCTTACGGGACTGATCTCCGTGATACATTGCCCCGATCTGCGGGATTGTCTTATGTGACTCATCAATAATGATAAGGAAGTCGTCCTTAAAGAAATCCATCAAAGTATAAGGAGGCTGTCCCGGAGCAAGCCCCGACAAATGCCTGGAATAGTTTTCAATCCCGGAACAAAATCCCGTCTCCTTAAGCATTTCAATATCAAAATTGGTCCTCTCTGCAATCCTTTGTGCCTCCAGCAGCTTATCTTCTGATTTAAAATACTGCACCCGCTCTTCCAGCTCTTTTTCTATGGCATCCGCAGCCCGCCGGATCTGTTCTGCAGGCACGACATAGTGGGACGCCGGGAAAATAGCAGCATGTTCCAGTTCGCCCTTTATCTCTCCTGTCAGCACATCAATCTGGGTAATCCGGTCAATTTCATCACCGAAGAACTCCACTCTCACAGCGGTTTCCGCCTCATTGGCCGGAATGATCTCCAATACATCCCCCCGCACCCGGAAGGTTCCTCTCTTGAAATCTATCTCATTTCTTTCATATTGAATATCTATCAGCTGGCGGAGCACTTCGTCTCTGTCCTTCTCCATGCCGGGGCGCAAAGAAACCATCATTTTTTCAAAATTTTCCGGCTCACCCAAACCATAAATGCAGGACACGCTGGATACTACGATCACATCTCTTCTCTCCGCCAGAGAAGCTGTTGCCGAAAGGCGCAGCTTGTCGATCTCCTCGTTGATGGAGGAGTCCTTGGCGATATAGGTGTCTGAAGAAGGCACGTAGGCTTCCGGCTGGTAGTAATCATAGTAGGAGACGAAATACTCTACGGCGTTGTTCGGGAAAAATTCCTTGAACTCACCGTAGAGCTGTGCCGCCAGAGTTTTGTTGTGAGCAATGATCAGTGTCGGTTTATTCAATTGCTGGATGACGTTTGCCATTGTAAACGTCTTACCGGAGCCGGTGACTCCCAAAAGAGTCTCACATTGATTTCCTTCTTTAAAACCTTTGACCAGCTTCTCAATCGCCTGCGGCTGATCTCCGGTAGGTTTGTATTCTGATACTAATTTAAAATGATCCATACAAATTCCCCTAATAATTCATTAATACTTGTTTCAAATAAGGTTATTGGTTATAAACATTTTCATAACGCTTTAATTCCCCAACACTTTGCAAGTATTGGTCTTTTTCACGTTATATACTTACAAGATAACTCGTACTATACACTCAACTTTATCAAATATCATATTTGAAAATTTTATTTATATATTTTGTAAGCAAAAGATAATTTATCGCTTGTAGCGCCACGCGATTTTACCGCAATGTCGGTAATTTGGGTCGCTGCAAATTTCCCCTTGTTATTCATCCAAATCAACACTTCTCCAATCTTTACTTCTCTTGTTCTGCTAGTAAAATCAAATTTTGTAAAATCTTTATTTTGAGGTAATTCAAAGATTTCATCATTAAATCCAATCAAACTACCCCCATCTTTATATCCATATATGGATTTTGCTCCACATTCACTCCATCTTGTACAGAATTCGTAATCACCACTACCAATAACAAACTGTCCACTATTATTCTTAAAATTGAAAGACACATTACCAATCATATAGCCTTTTATCGTGAATTCTTCTATAATTCCATTCGCCCATTTTCGGAACTGAACCGCTCTCGGAGAATCGACCTTATTTCCCACAGCAATAATTGCTTTTAAATTATAATGATTTGTGTTATAGCTCTTCCCATCTGAAGCAGTTATTCGAAATTTTCAAATAACTGAATTCTCATCTAATTCTTCATCAGCAAATATCTTCTTCAGATGATAATTAATCGTGTGAGTTTCCACATTATAAAGAAGCCCCATCATTTTCTGGGTCAGCCAAACATTTTCGTCAAAATATATAGCATTAACATCGCTTTCTCCTGTAGCAGTAATAAACGTCAAATACTCTGCTGCCGAAGAACGCACTATAGATATTTCTTTTTTCTTTTTCATATTCTTCACCTTTAAATTCAATACTACAACGTTGTTCAGAAAAATTCCTTAAACTTGCCGTAAGGCTGCACTGCCAGAGTTTTTTATGAGTCATAATAAGGGTTGGTTTTCAGTTACAAAATAATGTTTGCCATTGTAGGCATTTTCCCCGAACTGGCAACTTCCAAAATGCCTATCGTTAATCGTCTTCTTTTTATCCTCTCTGTCTCTTCGCACATTATAGCAAATATACCGGTAAAAGTATATAGGACTAACGGCAAAAAAAGTACAAATGTTCGAATGATCATTTGTACTTTCTGCTCTTTCTTACTATTGTTGTCATGCTGCTGTTAATTATTCTCTTTCTTCTGATTCTTCCACATCTCAACTATAAAACGCCATCTCGCAGATGCAGGATGGCGTTTCTTTAAACTAACAGTCTGTTCCCTTTTTCGCATAATTCATAAATTTCTTCATATTTCTCTTCTATCAGCGGCGCTACTTCTTCTGTTCGCTTCCGCAATATTCTCCGGTAAAGGAAATACGGAAATATCCATCCGAGAAATCCCGGCACCGCAAGAACGATACACAAAGCAATGTGAGGCGGCTGTGCTGTCACTGCAAAGGTGGAACCTCCCATAAAGACTGTGCCTATTACGGCCAGTATAAGCGCATATGCCGTTGCCTGTGATGTTCTGCTCTTTTCTAATGATTTTATGTCCTCCACGCATGCTTCGAAATTTCTCTGTAATCTGGTAAGCTCTGCCTTATTGACGATTTTTCGGTTTCGTTTCAGCCGGATCACAGCTTTTTTGCCTGCTGTATATTTAGCGGAACTTCGTTCCGGCAGATTTTCATCCAACTCCCAACCGAAATTTTCATACCCATCTATTAAAAACGATGCCTGGCTGCTTTCTGCAGTCAGCTCTTTGTATTCATAGCCTACAAATTGTTTCTGCCGGACTTCGTTTGTCTGCATAATACGATCCCTCCTGCTTCTTTATTCCAGCTTTGCTGCTGGCAGCGTTACTGTAAAGGTACTTCCCTTCCCCTCTTCGCTTATCACCTGGATGTCGCCGTCCATAAGCTCCAGCACTCTCTTTACGAGAGCAAGGCCGAGACCATTTCCTTCTTTTGAATGAGAAGTATCTCCCTGATAAAACTTATCAAAAATGTGCTGCAGGCTCTTTTTGCTTATACCGCAGCCTGTATCCGATACAGAAACCGTTACGCAATTCTCGTTGAACGCCTGACGAACTGTAATGACTCCCCCTGGTTCTGTAAATTTGACTGCATTAGATAACAAATTTTTTCGTTTGTCTGCACTAATTTTGATTTCGCCATTTTCGATTCACCTTTCTATTCATTTTCCTTGTTTCATTTGACAGTAAGAAAATAACTCTCCATTGTTAATTTCATGTTTCTCTTATGTTTCTAAAATATTAATTTCTTGATCATTCGAAAAAATAATCTTTTCCCCAAGAGGACAACAGGCAGAAGAAAATATCCTCTTCTCCCGCCCGTTTCCTTTTTAAAAAGTGATATTATCCTCTTTGATCCTTAAAAGGCTGCAGTTTCTTCTTCAGCCGGTGCATCCTCTGATACACGGCGTCTTCCGACAGCTGCGTAAGCTGTGCGATCTCCCTTGTAGAATATCCCTGAATTTTCAGCAAAAGAATTTGCAGCACACTCTGATCCAGCGCAAGCAGTTCATAATATAAATTTCTGCTCTCGATCTCATTGAGAAGATCCAGAACAGTTATAACCTCAATATCCTGTTCCTTTCCTGCCGTATTTTCTATGTACTCTGCCATTTCATTAGAATGCACATAAAAGCGCCTGTCAGAATTAAACTCTATACGGTCATACGCACGGATTTCTGCTATGATCTCTTCATCAACGCCGTTCTCCCGCATGAGCTTTTCTTCTTTTTCTTTCCAGATCTGCCATTTTCGTTCTGCTTTTCCATGATTGTATCCCACTTTTTTTCTCCTTTCCTTAGTCTCTTTGCATCCAGACTAAAAAGGCGGGGCACGGCTTCTTCTAAGCACTGCAGACTCTAATCGGATTCCGGTAAAAAGCAGCAAAAAAAAGACTACAACGGTTGAAAGGCCATTGCAGTCATGAAAAAGAAAACTTCTTTTATCTATTTTTTTAATATCCACTTTAAACAAGAAAAAGCAATATAAACAATTGAACTCAAACAGAGTATTTCTGCCAAATTCCATCTTTTTAATGTCCGGCCCTTTGATGATACTATATAACCCTTACATTGATCAAAGTGTCTTTCTTATATTTTAGACAACAGAGGGGATAGTTTGTCAAGTCTATCCTCTTCAAAATTCTACATTTGTTTTTCAGCCGGTTTTTTCCTACCTAACAAGACGCAAGTCTCCACATGCGGTGATAGATTCTTCTTATACTAAATAACGAAACCGTCACCTT
>NZ_JAYAZJ010000078.1:0-2934 GCF_037273965.1 Claveliimonas sp.
ATGTTTGCTTGGAACGGGAGGGATGATGCCCCTCCCTTATCGCTGGCTGACAGCGTTGATGGTTCGCTACAACGGCAGCAGTCTTTTGATTGACTGCGGCGAAGGGACACAGATTGCCGTGAAAGAAAAAGGTTGGAGCTTTAAACCGATTGATGTCATCTGTTTTACGCACTACCATGGAGACCACATCAGCGGACTGCCGGGACTTTTGCTGACAATGGGAAATGCAGACCGGACAGATCCGTTGACTTTGGTAGGACCAAAAGGGTTGGAAAGAGTTGTAAATTCGTTGAGAGTGATTGCGCCGGAACTTCCCTTTAAACTGAAATTTATTGAGATCACGGAGCCGGAGCAGACGCTGGAAATGAACGGATACCGGCTGAAAGCATTCCGCGTGAACCATAATGTCATTTGTTACGGTTACACATTGGAAATAGACCGGGCAGGAAAATTTGATGTAGACCGTGCACAGAGTGCGGGCATCCCTAAAAAGTACTGGGGGATACTGCAAAGAGGAGAAACGATAGAGGAGGATGGAAATATCCTGACTCCGGATATGGTTCTCGGACCGGCGAGAAAAGGGCTGAAAGTGACATACTGTACAGATACGCGCCCCACAGATTCTATCCGGGTAAATGCGAGAAAATCGGATCTTTTTATATGCGAGGGAATGTACGGAGAAAAGGATAAGCTGAAAAAGGCAAAAGAATATAAACACATGACATTTTATGAAGCCGCCCGTCTTGCAAAAGAGGCGGAGGTAAAAGAAATGTGGCTCACTCACTACAGTCCGTCGCTGAATCATCCCGAAGAATTTATGGATGAAGTCAGAGAGATTTTCCCAAACTCGATAGCGGCAAAGGATAAAAGGACGCTGGAGCTTACATTTTCAGATGATGAATAAATACAGGCGGCCGCCGGGAGATTCCGGGGTGTATTGGCATAAATCGGAGGTTAAAAGCAATAAATGAATGAAAAGAAAGACACCTTAATTCTTGCGATCGAAAGCTCCTGTGATGAGACAGCAGCGTCGGTTGTGAAAAATGGAAGAGAAATCCTTTCCAATATTATTTCTTCGCAGATTGCCCTTCACACGCTGTATGGAGGAGTAGTTCCGGAGATTGCTTCCAGAAAGCATATTGAAAAAATCAATCAGGTAATTGAGGAAGCATTAAAACAGGCCCAGGTTACCCTGGAAGATATCGATGCAGTGGGAGTGACTTACGGTCCCGGATTGGTAGGGGCTCTTCTTGTGGGAGTAGCTGAGGCGAAAGCCATTGCTTATGCGGCAAAAAAGCCTTTGGTAGGAGTGCATCATATAGAAGGACATATAGCGGCAAACTATATAGAGCATCCGGATTTGGAACCGCCGTTCCTCTGCCTTGTAGTTTCGGGAGGGCATACTCATCTTGTACATGTGGAGGATTATGGAAAATTTAAAATCATCGGGCGTACAAGGGATGACGCGGCCGGGGAAGCTTTTGACAAAGTGGCCCGCGCCATTGGTCTCGGATATCCGGGTGGACCCAAGATAGATAAGGTATCCAGAGAAGGGAATCCGGAAGCTATTGTATTTCCAAGAGCACATATAGAAGAAGCGCCTTATGATTTCAGTTTCAGTGGAGTGAAATCTGCCGTACTGAATTATATTAACGGATGCAAAATGAAAGGCGAAGAGTACAGTCAGGCGGATATCGCAGCGTCTTTTCAGAAAGCGGTCACAGATGTGCTGGTGGGGAATGCTATGCATGCGGTGGAAGAATATGGAGACAGAAAATTTGCGATCGCCGGAGGTGTTGCATCCAACAGTGCCCTTAGAGCAGCGATGGCAGAGGCCTGCAAAGAAAAAGGCGTGGAATTTTATTATCCCTCTCCGATATACTGCACCGACAATGCAGCGATGATCGGTGTTGCAGCATATTATGAATTTATGAATGGGACAAGGCATGGGTGGGATCTGAACGCTGTGCCGAACCTGAAGCTGGGAGAAAGAGTATAATGTTTTCCGGCCGGGAGGAAAAAGAAATGAGAGAGAGAAGATGTACCGCAATTGTGCTGGCTGGCGGTCAGGGCAAGCGGATGGGAACGAAAACCAGCAAGCAGTATCTGGATATTCTGGGAAAGCCGGTTTTATATTATTCCCTGTATGCGTTTGAACAGTCGGAAATTATTGATGACATTATTTTGGTTGTAGGAAGCGGTCAGGTGGAATATGTCAAAAATGAGTTTCTGAATAAATGGGATTTTCAGAAGATCCGCAAGGTTGTGGAAGGCGGCCGGGAGAGATATCATTCTGTGTGGGAAGGACTGAAGGCAATACGGGAGGAGAATCGGACGGAAGGAAATTATGTTTACATCCACGACAGCGCCAGACCGTTCATAACAGAAGAGATAATAAAAAGAGCGCAGCGTGATGTGGAGAAGTATGGGGCCTGTGTTGTAGGAATGCCCAGCAAAGATACGATCAAAATAGCAGATGAAGAAGGGTTTGCCAGCGAAACTCCCCCAAGAGACCGAATGTGGATCGTGCAGACTCCGCAGGTTTTTGAAGCTTCTATTATTATAGAAGCCTACAGCCGCATGATGGAAAAAGAACAGATCACAGCCACAGATGATGCAATGGCAGTGGAACAGGAACTGCATCTTCCTGTGCGGATGACAGAGGGGAGTTATGAGAATATAAAGATTACGACACCGGAAGATCTGGAGATTGCAGAAGTTTTTGCCAGACGTTGTTTTGACGCTGAAAAGCAGTAACATAGGTGAGAAAAGGATAAAATAGACAAAAAGGTAAAAAAACTTAAATTTTATATTGACGCTAATTTCTTTGTGTGATAAAATAACATTCGTCGCTGATGAGCGGAAAATGATAAAAATTGTGGAGAGGTATCGAAGTGGTCATAACGAGGCGGTCTTGAAAACCGTTTGTCCGCA
>NZ_JAYAZJ010000079.1:0-28825 GCF_037273965.1 Claveliimonas sp.
CCAACACTGTCTTTCTTTTGAGGACTCATTTTCTAAACTTAATGACATTGCTTTTAAACTTTGTTACGTCCCCATCTGCAGAAAGGAGCCAATATGAACCATCCTATCTTTATCATTGCCGGAGCCGCTATCATGGATGTTCTTGCGCGACCGGTCGATCCTTCTGTCTTTCGGACCGGTTCCATACCGGCGAAGGGGATTACGATGCGCACCGGAGGCGATGCCATGAATGAGGCCAAGGCACTCTCTTCTCTTGGCAATCCGGTCCGTCTGATCAGCAAGCTTGGCCGGGACACCGCCGGGGATACGATCATGGCGGAATGCGCCATGTCCCACATTGACACGAGCTGCATCCGCCGTTCCGGTGATATCCCTACAAGTGTGAATATTGTTCTTGTGGACGATCAGGGGGAACGTCATTTCATCACTTCACCCCGGGGCACCCTTCGGAATCTGTACCCGGAAGACATTCCTGACAGTGCTTTGGAAGGAAGTAAATTTTTCTGTTTTGCCAGTATTTTTGTATCTCCTTTTTTTGACAACGCCGCCCTCACGGATCTGTTCCGAAGAGTCAAAGATCAGAAAATGACCTTATGTGCCGATATGACCAAGTGTAAAAACAAGGAGACACTTGCAGATATGAAGGAGTGCCTTTCTCTTCTTGACTATGTCTTTCCCAACTATGAGGAAGCCGCACTTCTTACCGGCGAGACGGACCTTGACGATATTGCGGATGCTTTTCTTCAATGCGGAGTGAAACATGTTGTTATTAAAAACGGTTCCCGGGGCTGTTTTATCAAAACCAATCAGGAACGCTGGGAAATACCGGCATATTCCGGTGCGAAATGCATTGATACAACCGGAGCCGGCGATACATTTACCGCATGTTTTCTCCATGCATTAGGCAAAAATTTTTCCCTCCCCGACTGCGGCCGTTTTGCAAATGCCGGAGCTTCCATCTGCATTGAAAACCTGGGAGCCTGCGGCGCCGGGAACGATATAAACGTTATTTTAAAAAGAGCAGGACTTGAGGAATGATTCCCAGGTCCTGCCCTTCTATTACCGCCTTTATTCTCTTACAAGAACTTTCTCGATTTCCGCCATATACATCACATGATAGTCTTTCTGCGGATACCAGGTTTCTTTGCTTTTTTCGTCCACAAAACACTCCGGAAGCATTTCCTGCACATAGAGTTTTCTGCAGACAAAGATCATTTCCGCCTCGGAAACAGCAACTGCTTTTCCGCCTTCTACTTCGACACAGCAGGGCATAAGACCCGCCGTCTCCCATTTATCTGCCACATCTCTTCCAGAAACAGAACCGCAGATTTTAAGAGCCTCTCTTTTCTCTTCCGTCAAAAAGGAAAGGGTGAATCTGTCATTTGTATCTACAAATTCTTTTGTGTATCTCTGGGGGCGGATATAGGCAGTTGCAACCGGTTTCCCCCACATAAATCCAACGCCTCCCCAGCTTGCTGTCATTGTATTGGATTTCTCCTGTTCTCCTGCTGTGATCAGCATCCACTGTTTGCTGATCTTATCAAAGGGGTTAAACTGCAGCGTATGGATATCTACTTCTTTAAAGGCCATATTTTTTCCTCCTCTTTGTCTCTGTTTCTCTTAGTACCAGCGCACCATTGGGAAATCATTGTCAATTCCATTTGTCGACACAATCTGGTGCAGGTCAATCATTCCATTTATGAGGATTATTTTTTATTTTCCCGATAAAAAATCTCTTATTTCATCACAATTTTACGGAAGTTTTTCTTTCCCTTTTTCAGCACAATACCTGCTTTAAATGCATCCTCTGTGAACACTTCATGGATGTTTTCCACTTTTTCGCCATCCACGGAAACGCCGCCTTGCTGCACTGCACGTCTTGCCTCTGATATAGAAGGAACCAGCCCGCTCTTTACAAGCATTGTGAGGATATCGATGCATCCGTCTTCCATATCCTCTTCCGTAAGCTCTGTAGTCGGCATCTGTGCCGCTGCACCCTGGCTGAACAAAGCTCTTGCAGACGCCTGTGCTTTTTCTGCTTCTTCCTCGCCATGCACCAGTTTGGTAAGCTCGTAAGCAAGGATCTCTTTTGCAGTATTTAACTGTGCGCCTTCCCAGGAATCCATCTTGTCAATCTCTTCCAGCGGAAGGAATGTCAGCATACGGATACATTTCAGTACGTCTGCATCTGCCACATTTCTCCAGTACTGATAGAAATCAAACGGAGAGGTCTTTTCCGGATCAAGCCATACTGCGCCGCTCTGTGTTTTTCCCATCTTCTTTCCCTCGGAGTTCAGAAGAAGTGTAATGGTCATAGCGCATGCATTTTTACCCAGCTTACGGCGGATCAATTCAGTTCCTCCCAGCATGTTGCTCCACTGGTCGTCCCCGCCGAACTGCATGTTGCAGCCGTATTTCTGGAACAGTTCATAGAAATCATAGCTCTGCATGATCATATAGTTAAACTCCAGGAAACTTAATCCCTTTTCCATTCTCTGTTTATAACATTCTGCCGCAAGCATACGGTTTACGGAAAAATGCGGTCCCACTTCCCTGAGAAGATCAATATAATTCAGATCCAGAAGCCAGTCTGCATTGTTTACCATCAAAGCCTTTCCGTCAGAGAAATCAATGAAACGGCTCATCTGCTTCTTAAAGCAGTCGCAGTTGTGCTGGATCTGCTCCGGCGTCATCATGGAGCGCATATCGGATCTTCCCGAAGGATCGCCAATGTAGCCTGTTCCTCCTCCGATCAGGGCGATCGGTCTGTTTCCAGCTTCCTGGAGACGTTTCATCAGACAAAGCGCCATAAAATGTCCTACGTGGAGGCTGTCTGCTGTAGGGTCAAATCCAATATAAAAGGTTGCTTTTCCATTGTTGATCAGTTCTCTTATCTCTTCTTCATCTGTCACCTGGGCAATCAGTCCTCTTGCCTGCAGTTCTTCATAAATTCCCATTTTTCTTCTCCTTTTTTCTGATTCTTTTTTGACTCATTCTGCTTTGATCTCTGATACATGAAAGGCCTGCGCATTCTGTCCGGAGCGTTTTATTCAGTAGGGAACGAAGATTCCTATTAAATAAAAAAGCCCCTACTGTTTTTCAACAGTAAGGGCGAATTGCTCGCGGTACCACCTTATTTCACCGCTGCCTCACAGCAGACGGCCTTTCAAGGCTGCGTTCTCTTTTACAGCCTGTGCATGATAACGTATGCCACTTACGTCGCATCCTACTTTCTTTTGACCTTTCCTTTGGCCTTTTCCGATTTCAGTGCGAAGCTCCAAGATGTATTCACATCCGACTCCTTCATGCGCCTCTCATCCGCCGGCAGCTTTCTGTCTGGGTGTTTCGAATGCTACTTCTTCTTTTCAAAGCCTTTTTATATTTGTCGTTTCTCTGTCTGCAATCCTAACGTATTTGTATATATTTGTCAAGCACAATATGAAGTAAAATCTCCTTTACCTGTGATACGGACAGGCCTTTTTCAGGCACTGCTGATTTTCCTCCGAAAAAGTGCAGACGATTTCTGCCGGGCAGTCCATTTCCACCCCAAGTTCCTTTGCCGTCATCTCCGCCGCTTTTCGGATCGCCGTAAATGTATCCCGCTTGCAGCACCTGGGGCCTCCAAGCTCCCCGATGGCCTCCAGCGCCTTGGCCGTTGTCCGGTTTGCCAGCCCCCAGGAGCGTCCCGCAAGAGGCGTGGCTCCCGTTACAATACTCATATAGATCCCTGTGCTGACTCCTGCTCCGCAGCATCCCCAGAACCCGCACACGCCTCCCGGTATCTGGCTGCCTCTTTCTTTCATCTCTTCCAGGGCCTCTTTTAAGTCGATATCTCCGCCGCTGTTGCGGTATGCCGTAAGAAGAACCGCTCCCACCATGACATGATGTTCCGGCCCATGCATGTAAATATAAGGATCTTCCATGATCCTCCGGGCAATTTCCACCGGATTTTTCGAATCCGTCTTTTGGCAGATTTCCATAATGACCTCAATGCCTTTTTTAGCATGGCAGGCATCGCATACATAGTGTCCCTTCTCACAGGAAGCATGGGAGAGTTCCTTTTTTCCACAGAAAACACATTCCATCTCCACTGCTTTCGGATAATAAGTCAGATTTTCTCCGCATACCAGACAGGCGCCTCTTTTTCTCTCACTCATTGTCGTATTCCCTCTTTTTCGCTTTTATTACACAGCTTGCCTTTCTAACATTTTCCCGTCTTTTATAACTGCTTTCAGATTCAGATCCTGATCAAGGAGCAGCATATTGGCCTTTTTCCCCACGGAAATAGATCCGTATTTATCATAGACTCCAAGGCTTTTGGCCGGATTTACTGTGGCGCATCCGATAGCTGTCTCCAGAGGAATCTCCATCTTTTTAACTGCCGTCCGCACACAGTCCATCAGATTAGTGGCAGATCCTGCCAGAGATCCATCCGATACAAGGGTTGCGCGGTTCCCCTTCACATCCACGTCCAACCCTCCCAGTGTGTATCTGCCGTCCGGCATACCGGTGGCTCTCATACTGTCGCTGATGAAAATGATCCGTTCTTCTCCAAGCATTTTAAAGGTTGTACGCACCACTGCCGGGTGAATATGCACCCCGTCGCAGATCAGTTCCGCCATCACATGAGAGCTGTCCGCCACAGCCCCTACAACGCCCGGCGCCCGGTGAGAAAAGGCCGGCATGGCATTGTACAGATGAACCGCATGACATGCCCCTTTGTCGTACGCTGCCTTTGCAGAGTCATAATCCGCATTGGTATGAGCCAGGGAAACATGGACTTCGTCTTTTACCTCTTCCACAAATTCCAGCGCTCCTTCTTTTTCCGGCGCGATCCCGATATATTTCACAAGTCCTTCTGCCGCATTCTGGAAACGCCGGAACATGCCGGCATCACACCTGCAAATATTCCTTGCATCCTGGGCCCCTTTCTTTTCTTCACTGATAAACGGTCCTTCCATATTCACGCCCAAGAGGTCGGCCCCTCCATGAGCGCCTTTCCGATATCCTGCCGCTGTGGCAAGAATGTGCTCCAGCTCCTCTGCCGGAAGCGTCATAGTGGCCGGGCAAATGGCCGTCACACCTACAGACGCCTCGTATTCCGCGATCTTCTCTATTGCCTCTATTGTGCCGTCACAGAAATCATAGCCTTTGCAGCCGTGGAAATGGATGTCAATGAATCCGGGAACCGCAAAGCAGCCCTCTCCATCTATCACTTTCCCTTCCGGCAAATTTTCGCCTTCCGCAAAAATCCCTCTGTCTTCATCTATAAAAATTTCTCCTTCTTCAAATCGTTTGTCTTCTCCGTATACTTTTACATTTTTAATGTGCATGATCTTTTTCGCTCCTTTCCCTGCTCTTCCCGGACAAATTCCCTTTCCGGGGCGGACAATGCTTTATGCAAAGATTGTAACATTTACCGTCAACAAAAGCAATTTCCAGCATTGTGGATTGTTATGCTTTTTGTTATAGTAAAGTTGTAATCATACAAATCGGAGGAAACAATGAACGGGGAAATTTATAATAATTACGTAGAAATTTTAAGAACAGAACTCATACCTGCTCTTGGATGTACGGAGCCGATCGCTCTTGCCTATGCTTCCGCAAAGGCAGTAGAAGTCCTTGGAGATTTTCCGGAAAGTATAAAGGCTCTGTGCAGCGGTAATATCATCAAGAATGTAAAAGGAGTAAAGGTTCCCAATTCCGGAGGGTTAAAAGGGGTAGAAGCCGCCGTCATCCTGGGAGCGCTGGGCGGAGATGCAGGTCGTAAACTGGAAGTGCTGGAAACCGTTTCTGAAACAGACCGCATAAAGACAAAGGAACTTCTGAAATCTCATTTCTGTACCTGTCTCTTAAAAGAAGGGGTGCCCAACCTTTTCATCGAGATCCAAGCTCTCAAAGGAACAGACAGGTCAGTTGTACGTATAGAAAACAGCCACACCTGCATTACTTTGATCGAACGGAACGGAGAAGTGATCTATCAGGGAGACGCCGATCCTGTGAAAGCACAGGTGGACAAGTCTCTTTTAAACCTAAAAGACATTATTGCTTTTGCGAAAGAAGTAGATCTGGGTGAAGTCCGGGAAGTTCTGGAACGGCAGATTGCGTATAATACAGCCATTTCGGATGAAGGTCTGGAACATGAGTGGGGCGCCGGGATCGGCCGTATGATCCTTGAAGAGTTCGGAGACGACGTCAAATGGAGATCCATTTCGCGGGCTGCCGCCGGATCTGACGCCAGAATGAGCGGCTGCTCCCTTCCTGTTATTATTATCTCAGGTTCCGGCAATCAGGGAATGACCTGTTCCCTTCCTGTGATCGAATACGCGAAGGGCACCGGAAAATCTCAGGAGCAGCTCCTTCGCGCTCTTTGCATTTCCAACCTGGTTGCCCAGGATCAGAAACGTTATATCGGTCCTCTTTCCGCCTACTGTGGCGCTGTCTGTGCGGCTGCCGGAGCAGGGGCAGGCATCACCTATCTGTGCGGCGGTACACAGGAACAAATTGAAAATACAGTGATCAATACCATCGTAAATGTGGGAGGGATCACCTGCGACGGCGCAAAACCAAGCTGTGCCGCTAAAATTTCCTCCTCTCTTCAGGCAGCGTTTCTCGGTCACAAAATGGCAATGAAAGGCATCCGCTTTGAAGCAGGCGAAGGTCTTGCCATGGAAACGGCAGAGGACACCGTAAAGGCCATCGGATATATGGGACGGGAAGGCATGCGTCAGACCGATGTGGAAATCCTGAATCTCATGATCGGAAAAACTGATCTTTCCTGTATTTAAAAATCACAATTACAATGAAGAGAGCAGGTCACCTAAAAACCTGCTCTCTTATATTTTCTGCTTCTTCCGGCACATAGATGCCTTTTACGCAGATGCTTTTTACGGCACGGTTACGGTGCGCACCGCCACCTGTCTGACAAAGTCATAATCGTGCTCCACCAGCAGCATTGTTGGATGATATTTTCTGATCAGTTCTATGATCTGCTGCCGGGAAAAAATATCAATATAGTTCATTGGTTCATCCCAAATATAAAGATGGGCCTGCTCACATAAACTTTTTGCAATAAGAACCTTCTTTTTCTGTCCCATGCTGTAATCTTCCAGTCTTTTTTCAAACTGCATTCTTGAAAAATCCATCTTCCGAAGCAGCGCAAGAAAAGTAGATTCGGGAAGATCATATCTGTCCGCGTATTCCTTTAAGGTTCCTTCCAGTCCTGACGGCGTCTGGGGAACATAGGAAATAATAAGTCCTGCCGCTGTTTCTATTTTCCCTTCCTTCTTCAGCTCATCCCGGCTTTCTTCCTTCTCTTGTCCTTTCAAGCCGGCGTCTTCTTTCCATCCTGTAGCCTCCAGCACTGCCTTTAAAATACTGGATTTCCCGCATCCGTTAGGCCCCTGCAGGAGAATCCGCTCATTCTGGCAGATCTTTAAATCCCATCCTCTGCACACTTCATGGTTCCCATAGGCCAGAGTCACATCTTCCATGGCAACAAGACATTGCTTATGATGGGTGAGAGGATAAAGCTTCAGCTCTTCTGTATGCTCCACATTTTTCAGGAGCTTTTTCTTTTCCTCTGCCGCAGCATTTCTCCGGTTTTCTATACTTTTTGAACGTTTCATCATTTTTGCCGCCTTATGTCCGATCGCTCCCCGGTCAGGGCGCAGTCCCGCTATTTTGCTGCCTGTCTTTGTCCGCTCCACCGCATCTGACCAGCCTTCCGTCCGTCTGGCCGCCTCCTCCAGGCGTCGGATATCCTTTTTCAATTTTTCATTTTCTGCCTGCTGGGAAACGTCTCTTTTCTCTTTCTCTGACTGCCATGTAGAAAAATTCCCACGGGTTATTTCTATATTTTCCGGGTTAATGGCAAGAATGTGATCCACACATCCGTCCAGGAAATGTCTGTCGTGAGACACCAGGATAAATCCCTTTTTTCTCTTTAAATACTGCATGACCTGCTCTCTTGCCCCCATATCCAGATGATTGGTAGGTTCATCGATCAAAAGAAAATGATTATCCCTTGAAAACAGAACTGCCAGCATGACCTTCGTCTGTTCTCCGCCACTCAGCGAATCAAACGGACGGTACAGCACTTCACTGTCCACATCGAGAAAGGACAGTTCCCGGCATATTTTCCAAAGCTCATAGTACGGATCCAGCTCCTTGGCTATCACGATCGTATCCTGCCCTGGATCCGTGATCTCAAAAGGAAAATAATCCATTCCCCCGGCTCCTGTTATGGTTCCTGTATATTCGTATTTTCCCTCTAATATGTGAAGAAGCGTTGTTTTACCCCTTCCATTCCTGCCGGTCAGTCCCAGCTTCCAGTTTGTATCGATCTGGAAGGAGACGTCTTCAAAGACCGGCTCTATCCCTCCCTCATAGCAAAAGGAAAGATGATTTACACTTATCAAAGACATATCCGCATTCCTCCTTTTTCCAGGTGCATGACAGCAGAAAAAATACCGGGAACAAAGTTTCCTGTCAAATAAAAAAAGACACGGAACAATTTCCATGTCTTCCTTCTTTTCCATTTGCCTTTTTATGCTGCGCCGTATCATTCCATACGCAGTTTCTTTTCCGGATTCCAGGATCTTCTTCTCTGCATGCACACACCATTTATCATTGCGATCATTGTGCGCCAAATATGAAATTCATATTTATCTGCAGAAATTCTTCATCCTTTCATCTCCTCTTCTATATCAGATTCATTCCTTTTACATGATCGACTGCATCTTTGCAGCCAACTGCTGTCTCTATTAACCTACCACAGTATCCGGAGCATGTCAATCTGTATTCTTATTCTCTAATTCTTCACTACCCGGCTGTTTCTGTAAACGGACAAAAGAAGTCCTGTGTAAATGTAGGTCACTGTCATATTAGTCCCTCCGATCGTACAAAACGGCATATAACCCTGACCTGACGGCAAAAGCCCCAGATTGCTTCCCAGATACCAGATGATCTGAACCGCAACAAAGCTTACGCATCCCAGCCCTATCAGAAATCCCAGACGATTTTTTTGCCGGAAAACCGCCAGAAAGAGAAAGACAAGAAAAAGGACTGCCAAAACAGTAAGCAGCGTAACCGGAGCCATCCCAAAACGATAAAACAAATAAAGCCACAGAAAATCGCCCCGCACATCAAACCTTGTCCACTCAAGTTCGCTTCCGGTAAGATCCACTCCCGCCTTATCCATTGCCGCAAGACTCTGAACATTTTCACGCACCGTCTGACTGTATTCCATTGGGATGAAATGATTCCCTGTATACCAGGCAAGCAAAAGAGCGCCAACTGCCGTCAGAAAGATAAGTCCCAGAAAAATCCGGATTTGTTTTTTGTCTTTCTTCTGATTTTGTTTCTGGAAAAACCAGCCTTTCCACACTGTCACACAGAGCATTGTCCCGCAGATTCCAAACACAACCGGAGCATATATATGGTTCTGAAACGGAAGCAGAAAAAGAATGCCAATCACAAGCAGCCATCCTGCACTTTTGGCAATTCCTTTTTCTTTGCTTCCCCTGCCGCTCCACAGCATTCCGGCAAAGGCAGGCAGAAGAAGGCAGTCGATCAGCGCTCCATAAGAGTAAATTCCCCCATTGATCCATATTCCCCTGTACCACATCACGTTTACCGCATAAGTGAATACCTCCAGACCAAGAACCGCCAGCCATATCCTGCCCGCATATCTCCCGATCAGGCTGTAATCCATAAAACAAAGCAGGATCATAATTACAAAACCTGCTGCCGAATATCTTACCTGCCTCCAGACTTCTGCCGCTTTATATGCAGAATCGGGCTGCTGATAAGTCATCCACTGAAGAAGCAGCCCAACTGCTGCCAACAGAAACGCAACTGCCAGAAGCTTCCAGTCCATTCTGGGGCGATGGACGTGATTCAGACTCATTCCGGTTTCTTCCGGATCTCCCATCTGCCGCACTGCTTCCTCCTCCGCTTCTTTTTCAGTCATTCCCTCTGCCATGCAGTCGATCTTCTGATCTTCAATATGATCCCTAAGTTCCTTTTCTATCATGGGCCATGCTCTTTGACACCGGATCTGTTCTGAAACTGTCATGAGATAATCATGCATATTCATATACTGCACCTCCCAGTACATTTGCAACTGCACGGGAATACTCCTTCCACTCTTTCGTTTTTTCCTTCAGCTGTTTTTTTCCCTCCTTTGTGATCCGGTAGTACTTTCTCACCTTTCCCCCTATTTCACTTTCATAGGACTCCAACGCCCCTTTTTCTTCCAGAGAATGCAGAAGCGGGTACAGGGTACCTGCTTTCAGCTCAAAAACATTTTCAGACCGCTCCCGAAGAGTTTCTATCATTTCATATCCATACATTTCCTTTTCTTCGAGAAGCTTTAAGATCAGCATAGCCGTACTTCCTGATAAAAGACTTTTTTCCACAGCCATAGTTTCCTCCTTGTATAGATTATCGATATATCGGTTATCTATATAATATATAGATGTCCGATATATGTCAAGACAAATTCGTAAAGTTTCATACAAAAGAAAGCCACCCAAACTATAGAAGCAAAATATCCATAGTTTGAGCGGTCCTTCTTTTCTACTCTAAATTCAGGTTATTCTTTTTCCTTACCCCGTCATTCTTCTATAAAAGTCCTCCGATCGACAAAAACAGCGGTGCAAATACCAGTGATACAATGGTCATTAATTTAATTAAAATATTGATGGACGGTCCGGATGTATCTTTAAAAGGATCCCCCACGGTATCTCCAACAACTGCCGCTTTATGGGCATCGCTTCCCTTGCCTCCATGGTTACCGTCCTCGATATACTTTTTCGCATTATCCCAGGCGCCTCCTGCATTGGACATAAATACCGCCATCATCACTCCGGTTACAAGAGATCCTGCCAGCAGACCTCCAAGCGCGTCCGGTCCTAAGACAATACCGATCAAAAGAGGCGCCGCTACTGCCATCACTCCGGGAACCAGCATTTCCTTTAATGCTGCTGTTGTGGAAATCGCTACACAGGACTTGTAATCCGGCCGCTGTGTTCCTTCCATGATTCCCGGCATAGCTGCAAACTGTCTCCGCACTTCCTCGATCATCTGATAGGCAGCCTTGGAGACCGATTCCATCGTCATTGCTGAAAACAGAAACGGAAGCATGCCTCCAATAAAAAGTCCTATGATCACACGGTTATTTAAAAGATCGATCTGTGTCAGCTGGACAGCTTCTGCATAAGATACAAATAAGGCCAGCGCCGTCAGGGCTGCAGAACCGATCGCAAATCCTTTGCCGATGGCTGCCGTCGTATTGCCCACTGCATCCAATTTATCTGTGATCTTCCTTACTTCCGGCTCCAGTCCGGACATTTCTGCAATTCCTCCTGCATTGTCGGCGATCGGTCCATAAGCGTCCACTGCAACGGTAATGGCTGTAGTGGAAAGCATACCTACAGCGGCAAGAGCAATTCCATAAAGACCACTGAACTGATAAGCGGCAAAAATTCCCACACAGATCAGAAGGATCGGTGCTGCCGTCGATTTCATTCCCACGGCAAGGCCGCTGATAATAGTGGTAGCGGAACCCGTTTCCGACTGTGCTGCGATTTCTTTTACTGATTTGTAATCTCCTGATGTATATATTTCAGTGATGATACCGATCACCAGACCAACGATCAATCCGGCTACAATAGAAATCGCTTCATTCATGCCCCCAAACATGAACCAGCTGAATACAAACGCAGCGATCACCACAAAAATACTGGAAACGTATGTACCCATCTTCAACGCCTTATGTGGATTGGAATTTTCATCTCCTCGCACAAAAAAGCTTCCCAGTATAGACGCCAAAAGTCCCAGTCCGGCTATGATCAGCGGATAGGCTGCACCTGCTATCTGATAATAGACAACTCCAAGTGTAAGAGCTGAGATCAATGCTCCTACATAAGATTCAAATAAATCCGCTCCCATGCCGGCAACATCTCCTACATTGTCACCTACATTATCTGCAATGACTGCCGGGTTTCTCGGATCATCCTCCGGGATGCCGGCCTCTACTTTTCCCACCAGGTCAGCTCCCACATCCGCAGCCTTTGTGTAAATGCCTCCGCCCACACGAGCAAACAATGCAATCGAAGAAGCGCCGAGACTGAATCCGGACAGGATCTCTACATTTTCCGTCAATGCATAGATCAAACCCACCCCCAGCACTCCAAATCCAGCCACGCACATCCCCATAACAGCGCCGCCGGAAAATGCAATGGATAAGGCTTTATTCATCCCGCTGTTTCTTGCAGCATTTGCCGTTCTGACATTAGCCCGTGTAGCCACCTGCATTCCGCAGTACCCGGCAAGGGTGGAAAACAAAGCTCCGCAGACAAAGCATACTGCCGTGATCCAGTTGCCGATTCCCAGGCCGATCAGCACAAATAAAATGAGTACAAAAAATACGAGAATCTTGTACTCTGCCATGAGGAAAGCTCTGGCCCCTTCACTGATGGCCGATGCGATTTCCTTCATGCGCTGAGTTCCTTCTTCCTGCCTTGACACCTTTGCTGCCAGATAGGCCGCAAAAATTAATGCCAGAATGCCGAAGAACGGAACCACCTTCAACAATCCTTCCATACAAAATACCTCCGTTCTCTTTTTTCGTACATTCATTCTAACATTAATTTCTATCAATTACTATATTTCTATTGTATTTTCTGTGTTTTTCATTTATACATTTGAATTAGCACATTATTTTTCAGATTCTCCGTAAAGTATTTTAACCAAAACCAGTCCCTGGGGCGGAGCTGTCACTCCCGCTTCCGTCCTTTTTCTCATCTGTAAAATCTGCTCTACCTTCTCCGGTTCATAGAATCCCCGTCCTACACGGATCAGGGTCCCGACAATAATACGCACCATATTATAGAGGAATCCATTGCCTTTAATACGGATGACGATCTCTCTTCCGCCAGGGGAAGAATCTTCCTCTGTCCGCTTTTCCTGTATCAGGATCTGCATATCCTCAATGGTACGGACCGTATCTTCCGTGTTGGTCCGTACATTGCAGAAACTTGCAAAATCATGCTCTCCTACGAGGTAGTCTGCCCCCATCCGCATTTTTTCTATATCCAGGGGAAAAGAAACAAAGGCGGCATAGCAGCGCTTCATCGGGTCAGGCACCGGCCCGTTGTAGATATGATACTCATATATTTTGCTGATATTGTCCTGATATCTCGGATGCCAGTCAGCCGGAACTTCTCTGGAATCTGTGATCACAATATCCTCCGGCAGCTTTTGGTTCAAAGCGTAGGCGAACCGCTGCGGCGGTATTGAGGATTCCGTATCAAATACTGCCACATTGCCAAGGGCATGTACGCCGGAATCTGTTCTGCTGGCTCCGATCACTTTGATATCTTCTCCGGTAAGAGCACTGATCTTTTTATTGAGTACCTCTTCCACTGTCAGGCCATTTGGCTGGATCTGCCAGCCACAGTAGTTTGTTCCATCATAGGCGACTGTCAATTTTATTCTTTTCCGCATGTTATCCACATCCTTTTCCACATTTTGGGGATATCTCTTTTTATAAAGGGATGTTTCCAAATCAAAGAAAAACGGAGGCTCTAAAAAACCCCCGTCCCCAGTTTTCCAATACAGAACACTGCCGCAACATAAACGATCACGATAATATAAGCGGCCCGGTCTCTGCCATGATATTTCAGCGGTTTCATTTTTGTACGTCCTTCGCCGCCCCGGTAACACCTTGATTCCATAGCCATGGCAAGGTCATTGGCTCGCCGGAATGCAGACACAAACAGAGGAACCAGTATAGGTATCATACTTTTGGCCCTCTGGATGATATTTCCACTCTCCAGATCTGCGCCTCTGGCAATCTGCGCTTTCATGATCTTATCTGTCTCTTCCAGAAGAATAGGAATGAACCGAAGCGCAATGGACATCATCATAGCAACCTCATGCACCGGAACATGGATCTTATTCAGCGGATGCAGAAGGCTTTCAATCCCGTCTGTCAGCGCATTAGGCGTTGTCGTAAATGTCATAAGGGAAGATCCTGCAATCAGGTATATCAACCGTATCGCCATAAAAACCGCTGTCCGAAGACCTGCTTCCGTTATGGTAAAAATCCAGGCATGAAAAAGTACATCTCCTCCTCTGGTAAGAAAAAGATTGAAAAGCACTGTTATCAGCAAAAGCATAATGATCGGCTTCATGCCTTTCATAATATAGCTGAAAGGAACCTTAGACAAACGGATAATTGTAATCAGAAAGACCGTTGCCACAAGATAGCCCCAAATATTATCAAAAAGGAACAAAGATATCAGATATAAAAGCGTTCCAACCAGTTTCACTCTCGGATCAAGACGATGCAGTACACTCTTGGCCGGATAATATTGTCCTATTGTTATGTCTCGTATCATTCTTTTCTCCCCCGCCTCGCCTGAACTGCCTGCATAATCTCTTCTGCCGCTTCCGCCACTGTCGTTGCCGTCACTTTCACATCAAACCCCTTCTCTTTCAAATCGTGCATGATATAAGTCACCTGGGGCGCTGCCAGACCAATCTGCTCCAATTCCTGATAATGAGAAAAAACCATCTTGGGCCTGTCATTATACAGGACCTGACCTTTATTCATCACGATCAGCCGGTCTGCATATTTTGCAATGTCTTCCATACTGTGGGAGACAAGGATTACTGTCATGTCTCTTTGCTGGTGCAGATACGCGATCTGATCAAGGATCTCATCACGGCCCTTGGGATCCAGCCCCGCTGTCGGCTCATCCAGAACCAACACATTGGGATCCATTGCAAGAACACCTGCAATGGCTGCTCTTCTTTTCTGCCCTCCCGACAGCTCAAAAGGAGAGGATTTATAATATTTTTCCTTTAGTCCTACCAGCTTTAAAGCTTCCCTTGCCTTCTCTTCGCACTCTTCCGGTGAAAATCCCTGGTTTTTGGGACCAAAACATACATCGGACAGAACATCCACTTCAAAAAGCTGATGCTCCGGATACTGAAACACAAGTCCCACCTGGCTCCTAAGCTTCTTCATGTCATAGCCTTCTTTATAGATGTCCTCTCCGTTATAGTAAATCGTTCCGCTGGTTGCCCGGATCAGTCCGTTTAAATGCTGGATCAGTGTCGATTTTCCGGATCCGGTATGACCGATGATCCCTACAAATTCCCCATGAGGAATCTCAAGGCAGATATCTTTAAGCGCCTGTTTTTCGTAAGCAGTTCCGGGACTGTATATATAATTCAGATGTTCTAATTTAATTGACATAGTGCTTCCACCAATTCTTCTTTCTTTAAAATTCCCGCCGGAATATCCAGCCCCTTTTTCCTAAGTTCATCCGCCAGCATGGTAACCTGCGGCACATCCAGGCGGTAATGCTTCAGCATGTCCACCTGTGAGAAAATTTCTTTTGGAGTTCCATTCATCACTACTTTTCCGTGATCCATTACAAAAATCTTATCCGCATATATGACTTCTTCCATATAGTGCGTGATCAGGATTACCGTAACGTTTTTCCGATGACGGAGCGCCCGCACGGTATTTAACACTTCTTTTCTTCCAATCGGATCCAGCATGGCAGTAGGTTCATCCAGCACAACGCATTTTGGTTCCATAGCGATCACACCTGCAATTGCGACTCTCTGCTTCTGTCCGCCGGACAACTTGTTGGGAGAATGATGGCGGTATTCGATCATTCCAACAGCCTTTAAGCTGTCCTCCACACGCTTCCAGATCTCATCTGTGGGAACGCCCAGATTTTCCGGTCCGAATCCCACATCCTCTTCCACCACTGTGCCAATGATCTGATTGTCCGGATTCTGAAATACCATTCCCGCACTTTGACGCACATTCCAGAGTTCTTCCGGATCTTTCGTATCCTTTCCGTCTACCCAGATCGTCCCTCCTGTGGGAACAAGGATCGCATTGATATGTTTTGCCAGTGTTGACTTACCCGAACCGTTGTGACCTAAAATGGCAATAAACTGGCCTTCTTTAATATCCAGATCCACTTCATCGATCGCACGGGAGCTGCCGATCACGTTTCCTTCTTCATCCCGCTTTTCATATTCAAAGACAAGGTCCCTTGTCCTAACCATTTCTTCTGCCATCTTTTTGCCGCTCCCTTTCCGGTCAATTTTACTGTGTCCTATTTTACGTTATTCTTCTATGCCTTCTCCGGTTCCGGATAATCTACGCCCATTGTGTCTACTGTCACCTTTGCCATTCTCTGTACATTAAGAGGTCTGTCACTGTAGTCTGTGTCAGTCTCTGCAATCTTATTTACAATGTCCATTCCCTCTGTGATCTTACCGAACGCCGCATATGCACCGTCCAGGTGAGGTGAAGTTTTGTGCATGATAAAGAACTGGCTTCCTGCAGAGTCCGGATGCATTGCTCTTGCCATGGACAGCACTCCCTCTGTATGCTTCAGATCATTTGCAAAACCATTCTGGCTGAATTCCCCTTTGATATTGTATCCCGGACCGCCCGTTCCGATTCCGTCGGGGCATCCGCCCTGGATCATAAATCCGCTGATCACACGGTGAAAGATCAGACCGTCATAGTATCCTTTCTTCACCAATGAGATAAAGTTATTGACTGTATTAGGAGCAATCTCCGGATACAGCTCTGCTTTCATGATATCTCCGTTTTCCATTTCAATCGTAACGATAGGATTTGCCATATTTTCTTACCTCGTTTCTTTCATCAGATTTCCTGAATATTGTAACATGGGGACAGTGCTTTTTGCAAACTCCTTCATCCCCTATCCTAAAAAGCGGACTCCCTCTTTTCCCCATCTTCAATGGAGTAAAGGATCATCCCTCCTTTTGGCTCTCTCCCGGTTTCCCACAGTTCATCCAGAACAAATGTGGTTGCCTGACCGTAAGTTGCCGCTGTCACCAGCCTTTTCTTCTGATCTCCTTCCATTTTTTCTTCATATCCTACCAGAAGAAACCAGTGCCAGATAAAGTCTCTGAACTGCCCCGTATCTTCGTGGCGCAGCAGAAGATAGGGAATCGGATATCCGGCGTCAATCTGTTTCCTGACCACCGCCCAGGCCTTGTCACAGGAATTTTCCCCTGCAAAAGCCTCCATGCGGATATGTTTTCCCGACTGTTCCACATCCTGAAGATAATCTGTCATCCCGTCTATGTAAAGTTCCAGTTTATCTACGCCGCCTTTTCGTGGTTTCAGATAAGGCTTCATTTTCATACTGAAACTTTTGTAATCTCTCTTTGAAAGGTCATAGGGAGCATAGGGATAAAGATGTTTCATCCCTTTTTCCCGAGCAAAATAGATGCAGCTGTCACATGCTGTAGCAGCGGCGCATCCGCCAATGTGCATCACTACGTTTGTAAACCAGTCCTGGTTCCCTCCGAACTCTCCTTCTATTTCAAAATAATCCAGTTGTTTTTTCATGTCTGACTGCAAACCTCCATCTGCAATATAGCTGATTTCTTCTCTCCATATCAATCCTAAATTTCAATGCTTAATTTTTCCGTCAGAAATCTTTCGGAAATCTTTATAATTTTCCGCCCTATATCTTTAATTCTTTCTTTTACACTATAAGCAGATAAAAAAGAAACGATCATGAAGGGGGTAATGTTATGAAAACTGCTGTAAACCGTATGGAAAACCTGCTTTTATCCATCCGTCCGTCTGCTTCTTTGGAATATCAGAAACACTATTCCTTCCCGTCGCTTGTTCTGATCTTCTTTACCTTTTCCGGTATTGGATGGCTGTGGGAAGTCCTCCTTCATCTTGTGATGGACGGCATGTTCATCAACCGCGGCGTCCTGACCGGTCCGTGGCTGCCGATTTACGGGACCGGTGGAGTCCTGATCCTTCTTGTGCTGAAGAAATGGCAGGACCGTCCGCTCCGTCTTTTCGGCATGACGATGCTGCTGTGCGGCATCATCGAATACTTTTCCGGACTGGCTCTGGAAACTTTATTCCAAGTCCGCTGGTGGAATTATTCGGACATGCTTTTTGAGATCCAGGGAAGAGTCTGCCTGACAGGACTTCTGATCTTCGGCATCGGCGGACTTGCCATCGTATATATCATCGCTCCAAAGCTTGAAGGGATATTTTCCCGCATCCCCCCAAAATACCTCTGCCTTCTCTGCGCGGCTCTTCTTCTTATTTTTGCTGCCGACATTGCCGTATCCTTTCTGCATCCCAATACAGGATTCGGTATTACAACCGCCATCTGACTTTCGACTTTACCGTTGATTTTATCACAGATGTCTTGTCCATGTACAGAGAAAAGAAACTTTAGAGACAGTTATGTCATATGCAGCACTATGAAATGGCCCTTTGTCAACTGATTTTGAAAATTTTCATTTAAAATTCACAGACAAACTGGTATGATGACAGTATAAATCTATGGAACAATTTAATAGAGCAAGCGTTTTATTTTCATGAGAGGGGAAACATATGAGAAAATTTAATAAAAAAACCATTTTCACAGCTCTGTTGGTTTATCTCTATTCCCTCCTTGCCGTTCCTGCCATAAACTTCCGATTAGAGCAGAGCATTTCAGATCCCATAAGTCTTGTCGGTTTCCAGGTCATACATGTCATCATCTCATACATATTGTTCGCTCTTGCGATCGTAACCATAGGCCGGGAGAAGAAACGGTCAGAAACACTATTGTGGGAGATCCTTTTGATCGACCTCCCGTCTGTCTGGATGGCAACCTTATCGATCCAGATATATTTATTCGCTATGTATGCCGGAGTCTCACTCTTAGAAACGAATGCCATGTTTCTGACCCGCATAGGCGCGTTGATGGCAGGCGCCGAGATTTACCGATATATCAGATATATCAAAGACAGGGAACGGAAAACAAAGTCCGAATGATCCGAAATATAAAATATAAAATTCAGGGGAGATCATGCCTTTTCGCAAGGTACGATCTCCCCTTCTTATCATCCTATATTTTATCTTACCTGGATCTGCCCCAATATTTCTCCGATGGGGGCAGCGATACTGAGTTCTGCTCCCACTTCTTTTGCAGTGGCGCTCTTATTGATTACCACCAGATGTTTTCCGTGAAAATAGTCGATAAAGCCTGCCGCCGGGTATACTACCAGGGATGTGCCTCCAATGATCAGCGTATCGGCGCTGCTGATAGCCTCTATGCTTCTCCGGATGGTAGATCCGTCCAGACTCTCCTCATAGAGTACCACATCCGGCTTGATGATCCCGCCGCACTGGCATCTGGGAACTCCCCGGGATTCTTTTACATAGGCTGCGTCATAGAATTTTCCGCATTTCTGGCAGTAATTCCGGTGAACGCTGCCGTGGAGCTCATACACCTTTCGGCTTCCTGCCATCTGATGAAGTCCGTCAATATTCTGGGTGATGACCGCCGCAAGCTTTCCCTTCTCCTCCAGCTCTGCCAGCTTTTTGTGAGCCTGATTCGGCTTCGCCTCAAGACATACCATCTTCTCTTTATAAAAATCATAAAACGCTTCCGTATGACGCACAAAAAAGCTGTGGCTTACGACCTGCTCCGGAGCGTATTTATATTGCTGATGATAAATACCGTCAGCGCTTCTGAAGTCAGGTATTCCGCTTTCTGTAGACACACCTGCCCCTCCAAAAAATACGATCCTTTCGCTGTCATCAATGATTTCCTGCAGCTTTTTTATCTCTTCTTCATACATATTCATCCCTCCCGGAGCCTTATGATTTCTGACTGTACCCCCGGAAAAATTCCGACAATCCGTCCAGGGTCTTCATCAGGACCGGGATCTCATCTTCGCTTAGCTTCGCCAGGATCGCTTCTGTCATCTGGCGATGATAATCTTCGTGGTGCTGATAGGCACGGATACCTTTTTCTGTAAGCTTTACATAGACAACTCGCCGGTCTTTTTCGCTTCTGCTTCTTGAAACATAAGATTTGTTTACAAGGCTGTTCATAGCTGTCGTCAACGATCCTACCGTAATATTCAGTTTTTTTGCGATGGATGACATATTGTTACCTTCCTCTGGGCCGATCGCTTCTATGACATGCATATCATTGTTGGTGAGATCTTTAAATTCTTCTGTAATGATCGCTTTTTCTTCCAACTCCCAGATTTCGTTGATAAGATTCACCAGGATATCGTTGATCGTTTTGTATGCATCCATGAAAAGCCCTCCTTCCTGTAAACATTTCTCTATTTCTATTATACCGGTTCCGGCAGCAAAGAGGCAATGACTTCTTTCACTGTTTCGATCCTTTTTGCCTTATAGGCATATGCTCCGCAAAAGAGAAGAGCCTGTTCCGTCTCTCCTTTTGCCGCGTTGATCAGTGCGTCTGTGATACAATATGGTATCTCCTTTGGGTTGCAGGAATGGAGACACTGATGGCAGGGACTGTGAGGAATTTTTCCTTCCTTTATGACCCTCTCCATAAACGCGTTCCGGATTGCCCTTCCAGGCATTCCCACCGGGCTTTTTACAATGATAATATCCTCTTTTTCCGCTTTTATATAAGCTTCCTTATATCGGATATCCGCATCACATTCTTCTGTGGTTACGAAGCGTGTCGCCACCTGTACGGCGTCTGCTCCCAGCTCAAATGCCCGTTTTACCTGCTCTTTTCCCTCTATTCCGCCTGCAAGGGCTACCGGGATTTTCCGGCCGTATTTTTCTTCAAATTCTCTCACCGCTTCCAGTATATTCCGGATTTCCTCTTCATAGGAATCTTTGCCAAAATGCTCCAGCTGATCTTTGGTAAATCCAAGGTGCCCCCCTGCAAGAGGTCCTTCTATTACCAGAAGATCCGGAATCCTCTGATATTTTCTGTCCCAGTACCTTAAGATAACGCGGGCAGACTTTTCTGTGGAAACAATGGGTGCAAGCAGTACTTTTCTGTCTCTTTTATATTCTGTCTCTGCTTTTTTTGCGATCCTCGGCAGATCCATGGGAAGGCCCGCTCCCGATATGATAAGATCTGCTCCTGCTTTGATCACTTCCCTGACATAGTCCTCATAAAATTTCATAGCCACCATCAGATTGAAGCCGATCACACCATCCGGCGAGATCTTTCGTGCCTTCTCATACTCTGTCGTTATCGCTCTTAGGTTGGCCGCTTTGGGATCCCGGTCAAAATCCGGTTCCCGATATCCAATCTGTGCTGCGGAAATGATTCCGATTCCTCCCTCTTTGGCAACAGCCCCGGCAAGACCGCCAAGGCTGATGCCCACTCCCATTCCTCCCTGGATCACCGGGAGTTTTGCTGTAATCTCTCCCAGCTTTAATGGCTCTATTTTCATATAAATTCTCCTACATACGGCGGAAACGCTGATATCTTCTTTCTGTCAATTCTTCTTCCGGCATTTCCTGATAAACAGTTAAGAACCTCTGAATATCCTGGCAAAGGTTCTCCGTTACCTTCTCTATGTTCATAACCGTATAGTGCTCCGGTTCCGGAATCACCTTTTCTACGATCCCCGCCCGATAAAGATCTCCGGCAGTCAGTTTCATGACTTCTGCCGCTTCTTTTGCCTTGGTACTGTCTTTCCACAATATACTTGCAAATCCTTCCGGAGACAAAATTGAATAAATGGAATTTTCCAGCATCCACACCTCATCGGCGGTAGCCATAGCAAGTGCGCCGCCGCTTCCGCCTTCGCCGATAATAACAGAAAGTACCGGAACTTTCAAAGCGGACATTTCATAAATGCTTCTTGCAATCGCTTCTCCCTGCCCTCTCTCTTCTGCTTCCAGTCCGCAGAACGCGCCGGGCGTATCTACAAAACAGATGACCGGTCGATGGAATTTCTCTGCCTGTTTCATCAGCCGGAGAGCTTTGCGGTATCCGTCCGGTGAAGGCATTCCGAAATTCCGTTCAATATTCTCTTTCGTATTTGTTCCTTTTGCCTGTGCGATCACTGTTACCGGCTGTCCTTTAAACCTAGCAACGCCTCCAATGATCGCCTTGTCATCTGCAAAATATCTGTCTCCGTGAAATTCCATAAAATCCGTAAATAAAGCACGGATATAGTCTTCGCCTACCGGCCGGTCCTTCATTCTGGAAAGCTGCACTCTCTCCCACGCGCTGATATCCTGGCCGGAAAGCTGTCCTTTTTCCTTCTGGTTTTCAGATTCTTTCAGGGAAGGGCTCTCAACCGCTGCCTTCTCCTTTTTATGAAGTTTAAGGATCTCCGAAAGTACTGATTTCATTTCCTGACGCTCTACAATCCGATCCACAAATCCATGTTCCAAAAGGAACTCGGATCTCTGGAATCCTTTCGGAAGCTTCTGACCGATAGTCTGTTCAATCACCCTCGGCCCTGCAAAACCGATCAATGCTTTCGGTTCAGCCAGGATAACATCTCCCAGCATGGCAAAGCTTGCCGTCACGCCTCCCGTTGTCGGATCTGTCAGTACGGAAATATAGAGAAGGCCTGCATCGCTGTGGCGCTTCAATGCAGCAGATGTCTTAGCCATCTGCATAAGGGATGTGATCCCCTCCTGCATTCTGGCTCCGCCGGAACAGGCGAACAGGATCACAGGCAGCTTTTCTTCTGTCGCTCTTTCTATTGCTCTTGCAACCTTTTCTCCCACTGCCTCTCCCATGCTTGCCATGAAAAAACGACCGTCACATACGCCGATCACAGCGTCGGTCCCCTCAATCTTCGCTTTTCCTGTCACAACTGCTTCCCGAAGATTTGTTTTCTCCTGGACTGCCTTCATTTTTTCCGGATATCCCTTATAATCCATAGGATTTCCGCCGATCAGGTCTTTGTCCCACTCCTCGAATGTTCCCGCATCAGCGATCATTTCAATCCTTCTGTAGGCATGGACGCGAAAATATCCTCCGCACTTCGGACAAATATAATATCCCCGTTTTACATCTTCGGCAATAATAGCGCTTCCGCATTTATTACATTTTCTAAGCAGTCCTTCCGGCACTTCGGGGCGTTTTTCCCGCAATGAAATATAAGATTTTTTCCCAGATGCTGTTCTGGTCTTTTTGAACATATTTTCTAACTTCATTTCTTCGCTCTTTCCAGTTCCTCAATAAATTCAATATCTATATTTCCAGCTATGTAATCCGGGTTGTTCAGAATTTCATACTGGTAGTCTACATTGGTGTCGATTCCCTCAATAATGATCTCGCCGAGAGCGCTCTGCATTTTCCGTATGGCTTCCCCGCGGTTTTTGGCCCACACGATCAGCTTGGCGATCATGGAATCATAGTAAGGCGGGATGGTATAACCGCTGTAAATTGCAGAATCGATGCGTATTCCCTTTCCTCCCGGAAGATAGATATCTGTGATCGTCCCCGGTGAAGGGCGGAAGCCTTTTTCCGGATTTTCAGCATTGATTCGGCACTCGATGGCATGACCGGTAAGTTTTACATCTTCCTGGGTATAGGAAAGCTCCATTCCAGATGCAATGCGGATCTGCTCTTTGATCAGATCAATGCCTGTCACCCATTCCGTAACGGGATGTTCCACCTGTATTCTGGTATTCATTTCCATGAAATAGAAGTTTCCATTTTTTTCCAGAAGAAATTCAATGGTTCCCGCATTGACATATCCTGCTGCCTTCGCAGCCTTTACTGCCGCCTCGCCCATTTGCCGGCGCAGATCTTCTGTAAGGGCCGTGGAGGGAGATTCTTCGATCATCTTCTGATGATTTCTCTGGATGGAGCAGTCTCTCTCTCCAAGATGAATGACATGTCCGTATTCATCCGCCAGAATCTGAAATTCAATGTGACGCGGGTGTTCTACAAAGTGCTCAATGTACATCGTATTATCCCCGAACGCCATCTGCGTTTCCTTCTGTGCTGTCAAAAAGCTGGACTCAAATTCTTCCGGTGTCTGTGCAACGCGCATTCCTTTTCCGCCGCCTCCGAGAGCTGCCTTTACAATAACAGGATACCCTACTTCTTCCGCGACTTTGGCACCGCTTTGCGCATCGTAGATCGGCTCCTTACTTCCCGGAATAACCGGCACGCCGGCCGCCACCATTGTATTTCTTGCTTCCTGCTTATTTCCCAGCTTTGCAATGACTTCGGCTTTCGGGCCGATAAAGGTAATGTTGCACTGCTCGCACAGCTCGGCGAATCTGCTGTTTTCTGAAAGAAATCCAAAACCCGGATGAATGGCGTCGGCTCCGGATATGATCGTCGCGCTGATAATGCGGTCCATGCTTAAATAGCTCTCTGTCGAAGGCGCCGGACCGATACAGACAGCTTCATCTGCAAGCTGCGTATGAAGCGCTTCTTTATCCGCTTCCGAATAGACGGCAACGGTCTCAATCCCCATTTCCCGGCACGCCCGGATAATGCGCACTGCAATCTCGCCGCGGTTGGCGATCAATACTTTTTTTATTTCATGTCTCATCTGTTTCACCTGTTTCCTCTTAACCTACCATGAAGGTCAGCTCCGCGCTGACTACAACCTTCCCGTCCACACTGGCTGTTGCCTCTCCAATTCCCATGGGACCTTTGGCTTTGATAATCTTAGTCTCCAGTCTCACTTTATCTCCGGGAACAATCTTCCCTTTAAATTTACATTTACTGATACCGCCGAAATAGGCGATCTTTCCCTTGTTTTCTTCCTTGCTTAAAATTGCAACCGCACCTACCTGTGCAAGGGCCTCTACCGTCAGAACGCCGGGCATAACAGGCTCCTGGGGGAAATGCCCTTTGAAGAAGTCCTCCCGGTATGTGACACATTTGTATCCCACAGCAAACTGTCCCGGTTCATAATCTTCGATGTAATCCACCAAAAGGAACGGATGTCTGTGAGGTATGATCTCTTTGATCTGATTAATATCTAAATGGTTCATATGTCCTCCTTCCGGAACTAGGAAATGCGGAATAAAGGCTGTCCGTACTCAACTCCCTGCCCGTTTTCTACAAGGATCTCCGCAATAGTTCCGTCGTAATCACTCTCAATTTCATTCATCAGCTTCATAGCCTCAACGATTGCAAGTACCTGTCCTTTTTTCACTGTGTCGCCCACAGATACATAGGCCTTTGCATCTTCTGCCGGAGCCGCATAAAATGTTCCTACAAGGGGAGACTTCACGATCTTTCCGCCAAGGTCTGCCGCCTTCACTTTTGTTTCCTGTACTTTATCATCAGCGCTGGTATCCTCCGCTGCTCCTGTACTTTCTCCCGCTGCCGCGGAAGATACAAAGGCTGGCGTGCCGGCTGCAAATTCCATAGCCGGTCCGGAACACTGTGTCGCAATTACAGTGTCTTTTTGCTTTGTCAGATGTATTTTTACCCCTTTTTCTTCATATTTCAGCCCAGTCAGTTCTGAATCAGATACTGCCTGGATCAATGTCAGCAGGTTTTTAAATTCCATGTTTGATATACTCCTTTTACTCTTCGTATTTTTTAATCAGTAAAGTAGCATTGTGTCCGCCAAATCCGAGAGAATTTGTCATGGCGTAATGAATTTCTTTTTCGACCGGCGCTCCTATAGCATAGTTCAGATCGCACTCTTCGTCTGCCTGAACGGTTCCCATAGTCTGATGGATGAAGCCGTCTTCAATGGCCTTTACACAGGTAATAAATTCTACGCCGCCTGCTGCCCCAAGCAGATGACCGATCATGGATTTTGTAGAGTTGATCACTACATCTTTTGCCGCTTCGCCAAAAGCTCTCTTGATGGCTCTTGTCTCAAACAGGTCGTTGTGATGTGTACTTGTCCCGTGAGCGTTAATATATTCAACCTGCTCTGGCGATACGCAGGCTTCCTCCATAGCAAGCTCCATGGCCTTTGCGGCTCCGGCTCCGTCCTCTGCCGGAGAGGTAATATGGTACGCATCCCCTGTAGAGCCGTATCCGACTACTTCCGCATAGATCTTTGCTCCTCTGGCCTTTGCATGCTCCAGCTCTTCCAGAATCACAACTCCGGCTCCTTCTCCCATAACAAATCCATCTCTGTCCTTGTCAAAGGGGCGGGATGCTTTCATTGGATCTTCATTCAGAGAAAGCGCGGTAAGCGCGGTGAATCCTGCCACTCCGGTAGGACAAATCGCACTTTCTGTTCCTCCGGCGATCATAATATCTGCATCATTGTACTGAATTGCCCGGAATGCATCACCAATACAGTTTGTACCGGAAGCACAGGCTGTCACCACATTCGTACATTTTCCTCTGAATCCAAGCTGAATGGAAACATTCCCTGCCGCCATATTGGAGATCATCAGAGGCACCATAAGCGGATTTACTTTGCCAGGTCCCTTTGTGCTGATCTTTTCACAGCTGGATTCCGCCTGCTGCAGACTTCCGATTCCGGATCCGATAATGACGCCGGCGCGGAAAGGATCTTCTTTTTCAATATCAAGTCCTGAATCCTCATAGGCTTCTTTTGACGCGGCAACAGCATACTGTGAAAATGCTTCCATTCTCTTGGCCGCTTTAAAATCCATTCTTTCTTTTGCCACAAAATCTTTGACTTCTGCAGCGATCTTTACTTTATAATCAGAAGTATCAAATTTCGTGATAGGCCCGATTCCTACTTTTCCTTCTTTAATTCCTGCCCAGAAATCTTCTACCGTATTTCCGATCGGAGTCACCGCTCCAAGTCCTGTCACTACTACTCTTCTTTTCATCATATTGCCATTCCTCCGTCTACCTGGATCACCTGTCCTGTAATATAACCTGCAGCGTCTGAAGCAAGGAAGGCTGCTGTCTTTGCAATATCTTCCGGTTTTCCGAATTTCCCAAGGGGGATCTGAGCAATAGACGCTTCTTTTACCGCATCAGACAGTACGTCTGTCATCTCTGTCTCAATGAATCCCGGTGCAATTGCGTTGACTGTAATTCCCCTGGAAGCCAGTTCTCTGGCCGCTGCTTTCGTAAGACCGATCACTCCGGCCTTTGAGGACGCATAGTTTGCCTGTCCTGCATTTCCGCTGATTCCCACAACAGAAGACATATTAATGATACGTCCGCTTCTTTGCTTCAGCATCTGTCTGGAAACAAAACGGATCGTGTTAAATGTTCCCTTTAAATTCACGTCGATCACCTGGTCAAAGTCCTCCTCTGACATCTTCATCAAAAGACCGTCCCTGGTAATCCCTGCATTGTTCACCAGAATATCAATTCTTCCATACTCTTTTACAACATGTTTCAGAAATTCTTCGCATGCGTCAAATTCTGATACATTACACTGATAAATTTCGGCGCTGCCGCCGTTTTTCTCTATCTCCGCCTTTACTTCCTCTGCCCGCTCTTTCGAACCATTGTAATTGATCACCACAAATGCTCCGGAAGCTGCAAGTTCCAGGGCAATTGCCCGTCCGATTCCACGGGAGGCTCCTGTTACTACCGCTACTTTCTGTTCTTCCATTTTCCATTTGGGACGGGGTATTTTGAAAAATATCCCGTCCCTACCTCCTTCGATTTACTTTAAGTTCTCTACCACTTTTTCCACATCGTCCCATGTCCCAATGTTGTATACCTTCACATCGCGGCTGATCTTCCGCATAAATCCGGCAAGTGTCTTTCCCGGACCGATCTCCACAAAAGTGTCCACACCGTCGGCGATCAGGTTCTCCATACTCTGCTGCCATTTTACAGAAGAGCTGACCTGCTTTGCCAGCAGATCTCTTGTCATTCCGATATCGCTGACCTGCTCTGCTGTTACATTTGTCACATACGGCACTTTCAGAGGGGACAGCTCCACATCCTTCAGAACTTCAGCCAGTTCTTCCCCTGCTTTTTCCAGCATAGGAGAATGGAACGGACCGCTTACGTTAAGCATAACTGTCCTTTTCGCTCCGGCCTCTTTCAGTTTCTCTGACGCTTCCTCCACTGCCTTTGTCTCTCCGGTAATGACAATCTGTCCCGGGCAGTTGTAATTGGCAATGGAAACACCTGCCATTCCCTCAATGACTTTCTCAATGGTTTCTCCTGTCATACCCATCACTGCCGCCATGGCTCCTTCTCCTGCCGGCACCGTGTTCTGCATCAGCAGACCTCTTTTTCGCACCAGACGGATGGCATCTTCATCTTTCATGCCGCCTGCTGCCGCAATAGCAGAATATTCTCCCAGGCTTAAGCCCGCCGTCACATCCGGATGGATGCCGGCTTCCTCCACAACCTTTGTCATGGCAAGGCATGTGGTTACCAGCGCTGCCTGTGTATATTCTGTCAAATCCAATTTATCGTTCTCATGAAAGCACAGGTCTTTCATGTCAATGTCCATGTTATCTTTCAGTACTTCTGACGCCATATCATATACTGCTTTGGCGGATGTACTGTTTTCGTAAAAATCTGCACCCATTCCGCATTTCTGGGCGCCCTGCCCCGGGTAAATAAATGCAATCTTACTCATAAAATCCTGCTCCTTTTATCAGCGCATCTGTTTCCTTCACCAGCTTATCGATCAGCTCCTTACAGGTCATTTTTTCTTTTACCATACCTGCGATCTGACCTGCCATTACACTTCCGTTCTTCACATCGCCTTCCACAACGGCCTTGCGAAGTCCTCCAAGTGTCAGAAGCTCCAGCTCTTCAAAACTTGCCCCGCTGTTTTCCAGTTCCAGATATTTTTTTGTCATGTCGTTTCTAAGCGCACGGACCGGATGTCCTGTCGTACGTCCTGTCACGCGTGAATCAATATCTTTCGCTTTAAGGATACGCTCTTTATAGTTTTCATGTACCTGGGACTCTTCTGTTACAACAAAATGAGTTCCCATCTGTACTCCCTTCGCTCCCAGCATAAATGCAGCGGCAATTCCTCTTCCGTCCGCAATTCCTCCGGCAGCAATTACAGGAATATTCACGGCATCTACTACCTGCGGTACCAGTACCATCGTCGTATTTTCACCAATGTGTCCTCCGGCTTCCGT
>NZ_JAYAZJ010000080.1:0-3955 GCF_037273965.1 Claveliimonas sp.
AATTGGTATGAAAGACAAGAAAGAGCTTCTGGAGCAGACAATTAAAGAGGGCTTAGAGAAAGAGGCGCAGGAGATTCTTAAAGCCTTGGAAACCTCGGATGTGGATGAATTGTCGGATGAGAAACAGATAGAGTTAAAGAAAAAAATAGATGAAAAAATAGAAGTCTATGAATTTGAAAAAATCTGTAATGGACTTCCGGAAGAGTATCGAGATGCTTTGCGTGCCGGTATGGAATTGAAAAAACAGGAAGACAGTGCCGATCATAGTCATAAACAAGATGAAGAAAAACCAGACGGAAACAAGAAAGTCGTACGGAAGAGGAAAAGCCCGGGAGTTTGACAGTTGAATAATTAAAAATTACCTTGCAGGCCTTATAAAACCTACATTTTTTATGTCAAATTTTATGTTTTGATATGTACTTGTTTGTAATAGTGTGGTATACTAGAAGAAAAAAGGATTTTTTTATCATGTACATAGCAATCACAGGCAGCAAAAATAATAAAGATGTATATATTTATCGTTCCTTCCGCAAAGAAAACGGAAAAGCCTCTTCATGTATTTACAAAAAACTTGGGAAGTACAATGCTCTTTTGGAACAGTTCGATGGAAATGAAGACAAACTGATGACCTGGGCAAAAGAACAGGCAGCTAAGGAAACCGAACTTTATAAGCAGCATACCGGAAAAGTTTCTGTAGAGTTTTCCAAAGCTGCAGCTATCCCTATGAATGAACGCCGTTCTTTCAATGTAGGTTATCTGTTCCTTCAGAAACTATGCACGCAGCTCCGTTTAGATAAAGTCTGCCGGACAATTAAAAGCAGGCATAAATTTAAATATGATTTGAATGCAATACTCACAGATCTTGTCTATGCGAGGATTCTTTCCCCTTCCAGCAAACTGGCCAGCTACGAGTACTGCCAGTCCTTGTTGGAACCGCCTAAATACAGTCTCCAGGACGTTTATCGTTCTCTTTCTGTGATTGCAGGGGAGTCTGATTTCATACAAAGTGAGCTATATAAAAACTCAAACTTCATTCATCCACGAAATAACAGAATCCTTTATTATGACTGTACGAATTATTACTTTGAAATTGAAGAGGAAGACGATTTCCGGCGTTACGGAAAAAGCAAAGAAAACCGTCCTAATCCAATCGTAACTATGGGATTATTTATGGACGCAGACGGTCTTCCCCTTGCCTTTGATATTTTCCCTGGAAACCAGAATGAACAGACAACTCTGAAGCCGTTAGAATCCAAAATTCTTCAGGATTTTAACTGCAGTGAATTCATATACTGTTCTGATTCTGGACTTGGCAGTTCAAGTAACCGAAGATTCAATTCTTTAGGAAATCGGGCTTATATCATCACGCATTCTCTGAAAAAAATGAAAAAGGAAGATCGTGAGATTGCTCTGAACCCGACTCAGTTCCGCAGAATTGGATCCGATCAATTTATAGATATCCGTACACTGGACGAATCGGATGAAGAGGTCTATAACACAATCTACTACAAGGAAGTGCCTGTTGTTACAGGTGACATGGATGAGACTTTAGTTGTCACCTATTCCCCTAAGTACAAAGCCTACCAGAGAAAAATCCGTGCCCGGCAGATTGAACGGGCTGAAAGGATAATCACAGCACCTGGACGCAAAAGAAAAGGGAAAAATCAAAACGATCCTATGCGCTTCGTAAAAAAGACTTCCGTTACTGCTGATGGTGAGATTGCCGAAAAACAAGTTTATGATCTTGATGAAGAACAAATCCAAAAAGAAGAATTGTATGATGGTTTTTATGCAGTTATCACAAACCTGGAAGGAGATATTTCAGAGATCATAAGGATCAACAGACAACGTTGGGAAATCGAAGAAAACTTTCGGATCATGAAAACAGAATTCGAAGCAAGACCTATATATGTCAGAAGAGAAGACCGGATAAAAGCCCATTTCATGACCTGCTATATCAGCCTTCTGCTCTATCGTTTACTGGAAAAGGAACTTGGAAATATTTATACAGCAGAGCAGATATTGGAAACATTACGCTCAATGCAAATGACACTGCTGAACACAGCGAGTGGATATATCCCCTCTTATACAAGAACCGAATTAACCGATGCATTACATAAAACATTCGATTTTAGAACGGATTATGAATTCATTACCAAAACAGATATGCGAACTCTTATCAAAGATACAAAGCAAATAAAATCAAAACTGAAATAATATAGTACATATCGCTGCAAAAAGGAAAACGGCTACAGTGCCCATATTTACTGGGTTTGTAGCCATTTTTTACTTTCACAAGTGTCAAACTCGGGATATTATAGACGTCTTCTGCAAAAATGTCAATCCGCATTTTCATCTTTTTCTTCTGCATTTCTTGAAATTGAAGACCGCGAAGAAGATAACGAGCTGCCCCGCACCACCGATGATTCACCGTAACGCTTACGGATCTGATCCAGCGCCTTGTCAAGCTGCTCCTGCTTTCTCGTCGGAAGTTTCCTTTTCTTCTGCTGTGACTGGATATCAAAGATACTAAGCTGCTGCGGTTCTCCTTCTTCCGAAAGCTTGGAACTTCGAATTCCAAGAAGTCTGATCGGTTCTCCATTCCACAACTCACGAAACAACTCCATTGCTGCGTTATGAATTACCCGATCACTGTTCGTATCTTGAAAAAGCTGTTTTTGATGGGAACAAGTCTCAAAATTATAGTATTTAATCTCCACGCTCAACATTCCGGCACGCTGTCCTGCTTTTCTTAATCTTGCGCCAACGCTCTCTGCCAGACGAAAGAGCACTCTTGACGCCTCCTCTTCTGTTACCACATCCTGTGCAAGGGTTGTGGAATTTCCGATTCCCTTCGCTTCTGCACGTTCTGACTCCACCTGCGAGGCATCAATTCCATTAGAAAATTCCCACAATTTCCGCCCATGACTTTTTAAATGAAGTTCTACCAGCCTTACATCCATCTGCGCCAGATCTCCAATGGTGCGAACCTCCAGTTTCTCAAGCGCAGCCACACTGGAGCGCCCTGCCATATACAATTCCCCGATAGGAAGCGGCCACATTTTCACTTGAATCTCCTCTGGAAACAACGTGTGGACTTTGTTCGGTTTCTCGAAATCCGAAGCCATCTTCGCCAACAATTTATTGCTGGATATGCCCACATTTACCGTAAATCCAAACCGCCGGTACACTTCGTTCTTTATCTCCATCGCCCCTTCCACCGGAGAAACAAAGCGATTGGCAATCCCTGTAAAATCCATGTAACACTCATCCACACTCACCTGTTCAATATCCGGCGTATACGTTTTCAAAAAATCCATAAGTGCGTGACTGTATCTGGAATACATCTTATGATCCGGCGGTATTGACACAAGATTCGGACACTTACGAAAGGCATTCGCCACCGGTTCCCCTGTGCGAATGCCATATTTCTTCGCAGGAACAGACTTAGCGAGCACTACCCCGTGACGAGACTGTTGGTCTCCGCCAATGATCGCAGGTATCTCTCTAAGGTCTGTCTCCGCGCCATTCTTCAGTTGTTCCACTGCGCTCCAGCTAAGATACGCAGAATTGACATCGATATGAAAAATAATGGACACTATGCCTGACTCCTTGCCCTTAAAATTCCGTCTTCACTGTCAATAATAATCTTCTCACCTGCACCGATATCTCCTTGAAGCATTAACTTCGCAGCCAATGTCTCCACATGTTTCTGCAGATAACGCTTCAACGGCCTTGCTCCGTAATTCGGATCATATCCGCCTTCCACAATCTGATTTTTCGCCGTTTCCGTAAGCTCAATGGAAAGTTCTTTGTCTGCAAGACGTTTATTGACATCCGCTACTAACAAGTCAATAATGTCATAAATATTTTCTTTCGTCAATGGACGGAACATAATCATTTCATCCAGACGGTTTAAAAATTCCGGTCTGAAATGTGCGCGAAGATCATTCAT
>NZ_JAYAZJ010000081.1:0-81670 GCF_037273965.1 Claveliimonas sp.
CTACCAGGCCGACGAAAAGGACCCCTGGGAATACACCTGGATCGAATTTGACGGACTGAAAGCCAAAGAAATCATGGAAATGGCCGGAATATCCCAGGATTCTCCCGTCTATAAACCGAGATATAAAGATATTTCTCAGCAGATGGTAAATGAAATGCTCTATATTACCCGGCATTCCCAGGAATCCCCATTTCATCTTATCGGACATTTATTTCTGTTTCTGGATTACCTGACCCGCTCTCACGCCTCCCCGCTTGTAAAGCAGGGAAATCGAATGAGAGACTTCTATATTAAAGAGGCTTTAAGTTTTATTGGACAGAATTTCCAAAATGATATTTCTGTGGAAGACATCGCCGCATTCTGCGGGCTAAACCGCAGCTATTTCGGAAAAATCTTTCATGATACTGTCGGAAAATCTCCCCAGGAATTTTTGATCTCCTATCGCATGTCCAAGGCCGGCGAGCTTTTGAAACTCACCTCCCTGTCTATCGGAGACATCGGAAATGCCGTCGGGTACCCGAATCAGCTTCACTTCTCAAGAGCATTTAAAAATACCTATGGAGTTTCTCCAAGAGCATGGAGATATGAACAGCAGGGCGAGGAAAATTAAATTTCTCCGCCCCGTTTTTCTTTTCCTGTTTCCTTTTAATCCACCGCCTTGAGGATAAACAGACTGGAATCAAAATCATAGGTCTTGTCTTCCTCCACGGAGGTTTCTCCGGAAGCGCCGTCTGTAGTTACAAGTCCGGCATACATCAGTTCATCTCCATAATAGGTCCCCTGACACTTCTTGCGGATTCTTTGTTTTGTAACTTCATAGCCGGTTCCTTCCTCCAGCCCCTTAAGACGCAGTCTTCCAAACGGCAGATTTGCTCCGCTCAGCACACGATACCATCCCACAATTGCTTCTTTCTTATCATCGCTGACCACCATCCAGGCAGTCACATTGTGTTCAAAAGGACTGGACAAACGGTAAAATGTTCCGAACTGCAAAAGATGCCGGTACTGTTTCATAAAGGCGATCTGCTCTTTTACTTCCTCCTGCTCCTTCTCTGTCAATGTGTTTAAATCAAGTTCATATCCAAACGTGCCGAAACAGGCCACATTCGCCCTTGTATGAAGAGGAGTGTTTCTGCCCGTCTGATGGTTCGGCGCTGTCGAAACATGGCTTCCCATGCTGCTTACCGGATAGCAGTAAGAAGTTCCATACTGTATTTTCAATCGTTCCGCTGCATCCGTATCATCACTGGTCCACGCCTGGGGCGCGTAGTAAAGCATCCCCGGATCAAACCTGGCGCCGCCGCTTGCGCAGGACTCAAATAAGATGTGCGGGAATTTGGAAGTCAGCCTTTCATAGAGATCATATACTCCAAGGATATAACGGTGAAACACTTCTCCTTGTCTGTCTGGCGGAAGAGCTGATGACCAGCATTCTGTAATGCTCCGGTTCATATCCCATTTTATATAGGAAACTTTTGCACCGGACAGAATCTTATCCATCATTTCATAAATGCAGTCCACCACTTCTTTTCTGGAAAAATCCAATACATACTGGTAGCGCCCGTGGCAGGATTTCCGTCCCGGAGCCTGAAGGATCCAGTCCGGATGGGCACGGAAAAGATCCGAATCCTTATTTACCATTTCCGGTTCAAACCACAATCCGAACTTCATTCCCATGTCCTCTATTTTCTGTGCAAGCCCCCGGATCCCTTCCGGCAGCCGGTCTGTATTAGCAACCCAGTCTCCAAGCCCAGCATGTTCGCTGCACCGGCCGCCGAACCATCCGTCATCAAGGACAAAGAGTTCTACCCCGGTCTCTTTTGCCTTTGCGGCAATTTCCAGGATCCGCTCCTCGTCAAAATCAAAATATGTCGCCTCCCAGTTGTTGATCAGGATCGGTCGAACCCTGTCTCTCCAGTATCCCCTGGCCAGTCTCTTCTGATAAAGCCGGTGATAGATCTGGCTTAAGCGGTTCAGTCCCTGATCTGTATAGACCATAACCGCCTCCGGGGTTTGGAATGTCTCGCCCGGTTCCAGCTTCCAGTCAAATCCTTCCGGATGGATTCCCAGAAGAACCCTTGTAGTATCATGGGTATCCACCTCGGCCTGTGCCAGGAAATTACCGCTGTACACAAGGCTGAAACCGATTGCCTCCCCCTGAAATTCATCCGCCGACGGACGCTTCAGAATGACAAAAGGATTGTGCTCGTGAGAGGAATGTCCCCTAAGGCTCCCAACAGACTGGATCCCATATTCCAGATGTCTTGTCCGCAAATGTCTCTCTCTTGCCCACGCTCCCGAAAACTGCATCCACTCATAGTCATGATCCGGCAGATCCATACAAAGGCTCATAGCGGTTGCCAGGTGAAGAGCCTGATTTCCATTGTTGGCAAAAGAAACACTCCTTGCAATAATTCCCTCCGCCGCAAATATGGTGTACATCAGCCGTACCTTCAGCTCCGTAACTTTATCCCCAAGGCAAAGAATCAATGTTTCCGCCTCTTTTTCATTTTCCGTATAAATTGCCGGAAGCCCCGGAAGAGACGGCTTTCCTTCCTGAACCTCATAGTCTTCATAGCACAGATCCAAGATCCTGCTGCCGTTTTCCTGCAAAACGTCTACCGCAGGCATGCGGTAATCCCCGCTCCCATAGACTCCGTATTCCTGTTTCAGATGTTCCAGTGAAAAATCTTTACTCTCTTCAAAAATACAGGATGCCATCGGACGGGACATTCTCTCCAGCAAATAAGAAAAGTCCTCTCTGTGGTGGATCCTTTTCCCAAAATACAGCTGTCCTATGTGACCGTTTGGCAAGACAGACATAAGATAGCTGATCTGGTTATTATACAGGTGAAATGTTTTATTTTTTTCATTAACAATTATACTCATCTTCTTCTCCTCCAATGCTGGCGTCGGTGTACCCTTGTACACTGACGCTACTCCAATTATATATAAAACCGTAACCGGCGCCTAGGAGCATTCGTTAGAAAAACGAGTCAAAATGTTAGATCAATTTCTTCTTTCCTCTTTGTTTCCTGCCAGGCCGTATTCTCCTTCCTGTATGCAGACGGAGTGATCCCCATTTTTGCCTTGAATATCTTGGAAAATCCCAGCGCATCCTGATAGCCGCAGGACATGGCAACTGTCTCAACTGACAGATCTGTAAGCTGCAGAAGCTCTGCTGCCCGGGTAAGACGGAAATTTGTAAGATATTCTTTGGGCGATAACTGCAGATTATCCTGGAAAAGCGTGTAAAGGTAGCTTCGGTTCACCCCCACATAATCGGCAATATCTTTTACTCTGACAGGATCCGCATAATTATTCTGGATAAATTCCACCGCCTTGCGGACATAAAGGTTGCCATCCTTTTCCCCGGCATTTCCCGCGATTTCCATATTTTCTTTCAAGGTGCCAAAAAATGTATATAAAAGACCTTCCAGAAAGTACTCATTTGCGGCTGTATATTTTCTATGTTTTAACATGGAATATACAATCTGCTTTAATTCCTCCCCGCAGCCGCACTGAAAGATAAGCTGCTTTTTATTCAGTCCAAGATCTCTTAAATAATCCTCTGCCTTCTTTCCTCCAAATCCAATCCACAGATATGTCCATGGCACTTCCTCATCTGCCTGATAAAAGGTCTGTACCTCCGGTTCGATCAGAAATCCCTGGCCTTTTTGAAGATTGTACTCTTCGCCGTTTACCAGAAATTTCCCTTTCCCTTCCATAATATAATGCAGAATATAGTTGGGCCTGACTGCCGGTCCGAAGCTGTGAAGCGGACTGCATTTGGCATAGCCGCAGAAACATAAATAGAAATCGGAAAATTTGCGGTTCTTCATCTGAAGTACATAGGAATCCTCCATGATCAGCCCTCCTTGTCATTTCCTTTATCATAACACAGAGACAGGATTGCTGTAAAAGAAAGCTTTTCCTCTTGCCAATTGTCTCCAATCGCCTATAATGAAAGTATGATTACGTATCCCGATTTCGGGAAGGAGGGCAGGGAATGAGGCAGAAACGTCAACCCAATCGTTATGTGATTCTGGCGGCAGCATCCATTGTAAATTTTGTGCACGGCAATCCTTATATCTGGACTGTATTTCAGCCTTATGTACAAGAGGAATACGGTCTTTCCCTGGCGGCCTCCAGCCAGCCTTTTACCATTATCATCGGCATTTTCGCAGCCGGAAATATGCTGGGCGGCTTTCTTCAGCACAAGATCGGCGCAAGGGCAACGATCTTTTTCGGAAGCACTGTCATGTGCGGCGGTTTCTTTCTGGCAGCCATGGCTCCCCACAACATGCCCTGGCTGATCTCGCTGGGATACGGCGCCCTCGGCGGTTTCGGATCGGGATGTGCATTCAGTATGCTGACTGCCGTTCCCCAGGAATGGTTCCCCCGGCAAAGAGGCATGGTTTCCGGTATTACCATCGGTATGGTCGGAATCTCCGGTATCCTTATGAATCCGCTGTGCGACTATGTGCTGTCCCGCTGGGGTTACCGCACTGCCATGCTCATGGTGACGGCAATCTATGCCGTTTTGTGTCTGGGCGCTTTCTGGGTTCGGGAGCCCTCTGTCTCTGATCAGGCAGCACTTTCTCAAGGCTCATCTGCCCTGCAGGGAGATTCCGAATCTTCAAAGAAGCAGTTTACAGTGGGGGAAATGATGCGCACCAGATCCTATCTGATCATCAGTACGATCATGGCTCTTGCTGTTCCCGCCTATGTTCTCGTCAATCCGCTGATGAAATCTCTGGGAATGGCCCGGGGACTCACAAACAGCCAGGCTCTTGCCGGCGTGATGGCTGCATCCATCGCCAACATTGTCGGACGGTTTGCTCTGCCCTGGCTTTCCGACCTGGCAGGGAGAAAAAAGATCCTTCGCATGATCTATCTTCTCTGCACAGTCTCTGTCATCGGAGTTTCCGCTGCAGGCGGGCTGCTTTTCATTGTACTTATTTCCGCTGTCTGTCTGGTATACGGCGGGGTTGTCAGTTTATTCCCTGTGGTTGTCTCCGACCATTTCGGCACAAAATATCAGGGGATCAACTATGGTGCAGTTATGATAGGATACGGACTGATCTCTATTTTATGTCCTTATCTTCTGGATATTGCCGGAATTGAACTTTCCTTCATTCTGGCCGGGGTTGCAAGCGGAGTTGGACTTTTTCTGCTGAAATTTTTATAAGGAAGTGATAATTATGGAATATGAAGGCCAGATCTGCCGCTCACCTATGGAACGGGGCTCTTTTATGCTGCCTGTCATGGTAGGCTGCAGTTATAACAGATGTTTCTTTTGCAATTTATTCCGCCACCTGAACTATCGGGTTCTTCCTCTTGAACAGATTGAGGCGGAACTGAAGCGCGTAAAAGAAGCCGGCGGAAATCCCAGCCGGGTATTCTTAGGAGATGGAAACGCCTTCTGCCTTGACACCTCCCGCCTTCTTGAAATCCTTAACATGATACATGCCTATTTCCCTGGCTGCAGCAGCGTCAATATGGATGCCACCGTTTCTTCCATTCTCGCCAAATCCTCGGGGGAACTGAAATCTTTATGGGAACACGGCGTCAGGCATCTCTATATCGGAATTGAAACCGGGCTGAACGACGTTCTGCTTTTTATGAGAAAAGAACACAACCTGGAACAGGCCTATGCCGCCGTATATAAGCTGAAGGAAGCCGGGGTTATTTTTGACGCCCACATTATGACCGGCATCGCCGGAAAAGGCCGGGGACTGGAAAACGCCGAAGCTCTGGCGGAATTTTTTGATCGGACACAGCCGACGCATATTGTAAATTTTTCTCTGTTTCTCGACCGCACGGTTCCCCTTTGGCGGGAAATCGAGGAAGGCCGCTTTTCTCCGGCATCCGAATTGGAAAATCTGAAGGAAGAACGGCATTTTCTGAAACTCTTTCACCCATCTTCCTCCCCGGACAGCCAGAAAATTCTGTACGACGGTTTTCATGATCTTATTTCCGTTCGTATTCGGGGTTCTCTTCCCGATGACAGGGAAAAGATGCTGAAAAAGCTGTCTGATGAGATCAGCAGACAACATGAAAAACAGACAAGGAGAACGTAAAGCGATGTTCAAGAAACTGGGGAAATATAAAAGAAGAATTTTTGAGATCATTGAGGTTGGCACAAAATACGATTATGCAAGCCGGATCTATGATTTTTTCAACGCCTTCTGCATTATTGTGAATCTGGCAGTCAGCATGTTATATACCTTCGAGGAATACCGGGCACAGTACGGCGCTCTTCTTCTGACATTGGAAGAGCTTACTGTTGCTCTTTTTCTGATGGATTACATCCTCCGGATATGGACAGCAGGGTATTTGTATCCGGATCTTCCTGTATGGAGGGCGACTTTAAAGTATATGTTTTCCTTTACCGGTATTGTGGATCTTTTATCCTTCCTGCCTCAGTATCTCCCGATCTTTTTCCCTTCAGGCGCCATTGCTTTCCGCATGTTTCGGATCATCCGGATTTTTCGGCTGTTTCGGATCAACGCCTACTATGACGCCCTCAACGTCATTACAGAAGTCATTGTCGGAAAAAAACAGCAGCTTTTCTCCTCTGTCTTTATTATTCTGATGCTTATGTTTGCCTCCAGTCTCTGTATGTACAGTTTGGAGCACCAGGCGCAGCCGGATGTATTTTCCAACGCTTTTTCCGGCATCTGGTGGGCAGCTTCCACTCTGCTCACAGTAGGTTACGGTGACATTTATCCTATCACAACACTGGGAAAGATGTTCGGTATCTTCATTGCCTTCCTGGGTGTGGGGATTGTAGCTATCCCTACCGGTATTATTTCCGCCGGATTCGTCGACCAGTATTCCCGCATCAAAAGGATGGCAGAATACGGGCCACAGTCCGCCATCAATTTTATCAAAATCCATTTGACTGACCGGGATCCCTGGATCGATCACACAATCTCGCAGCTCCATCTGCCGGACAGTGTTATCGTCGCTGTAGTAAAACGGGGAGACCGCATCCTTGTTCCACGGGGAAATATGATCCTCCGATCAGATGACATCATGGTGTTGGGAGCCGAGTCCTACCAGGATGACAAAGAACACATTAAACTCAAAGAATTTCTTCTGCAGAAAAATCATCCCTGGATCGGCAAGACCATCCGAAGTCTGGAGATTTCCAGACATTCTATTATTGTTCTGATCCGAAGGAACCGGAAAGTTATGATCCCCAACGGGAATATGATCTTAAGGGAAAACGACACAGTGATCCTTTATACCCAGAGTTATCTGGGCGGAGATGGAGATATTAAAATATAGCGATATAAAGAGAACTCTCTGGAAATATCTTTCAGAGAGTTCTCTTTAGGTTTAAATCATAAAAAGCAAAAAATAAATCCACAAAGTCTGAAATAAACTTTGTGGATCTCACTTAAAAATCGGAGTGACAGGATTTGAACCTGCGACCTCTACGTCCCGAACGTAGCGCTCTACCAAGCTGAGCCACACTCCGATGATATTGACCGGAACTTCTTTTACAGAAGTTCCAGCGCCCCTGCCAAGGAACTACGGATAGAGGACTCGAACCTCTACTAACAGAGTCAGAGTCTGCTGTGCTGCCATTACACCAATCCGCACTGTCTGTTTTTCTTATCTGTTTTGTTCAGCGAACAAATATTATTATAGCAGGCTTTTCCAAAAAATCAAGTACTTTTTTTCATTTTTTTCATTTTTTGCTTTTCCACTATGTTTCAAGGCAATTGTCACGAAAAAATGTCAGTTTCACATGCAATTGCAATAATACCCGGGGCTATTGTTAATTTGGGACGTAACACTTTTAAAAAGTGTTACGTCCCAAATTTTACATTTTCTTAATCCTGTCAATTGCGGCAACTGTGTTTTCATATGAGCCAAATGCTGTCAGGCGGAAATATCCCTCTCCGCTTGGACCGAATCCGGATCCCGGTGTTCCCACAACTCCTGCGTTCTCCAGCAAATGATCAAAGAACTGCCAGGATGTCATTCCTTTCGGTGTCTCCAGCCAGATGTATGGGGCGTTCACACCGCCTGATACGTTATATCCTGCATCTTTCAATCCCTGATAGATCACTTTGGCATTGTTCATGTAATAAGCCACCTGCTCTTTCAGCTGTACTTTTCCTGCCTCAGAGTATACGGCCTCTCCTGCTTTCTGCACAATGTAGGGCGCTCCGTTATATTTTGTTCCGTGACGCCTTGCCCACAGGGAATGAAGTGTCACATCTTTTGATTTAATATCTTTTGGAATAACGGTCGCTCCCAGGCGCACTCCGGTAAATCCTGCATTCTTGGAGAAGCTTCGCAGCTCGATCGCACAGGTTCTTGCTCCTTCGCATTCATAAATAGTGTGCGGAACATTTTCTTCGGAAATATATGCCTCATATGCAGCGTCATAAATAATGACAGCACCCTCTTTATTGGCATAGTCAACCCATTTCTGCAGTTCATCTTTTGTGATAGTGGAACCTGTCGGATTATTCGGGAAGCACAGGTAAATAATATCCGGCCGTTCTTTTGGAAGTTCCGGCGCAAAATTTGTTTCCTTTGTACATGGCATATAAATGACATCGCTCCATGTTTCTGTAGCCGGATCATAAGTACCGGTCCGTCCTGCCATAACATTGGTATCTACATACACCGGATAAACGGGGTCGCATACTGCAATCTTATTATCTTTAGCAAAAATTTCCTGAATATTTCCGGAATCACATTTTGCACCGTCAGAAATGAAAATTTCGTCAGCCTGAATATCACATCCTCTTGCCTGATAATCATTTTTTGCCATAGCGCTTCTCAAAAATTCATATCCGAGATCCGGCGCATAGCCGTGAAATGTCTCTGCATGTGCCATCTCTTCTACGGCTCCGTGCAGGGCCTCTATAATGGCCGGTGCCAAAGGCTGTGTTACATCTCCGATCCCCAGGCGTATAATGGATTTATCCGGATTTGCCTCCTGATATGCTGCTACTTTTTTCCCGATCGTAGAGAAAAGATAACTTCCTGGTAATTTCAAATAATCTTCGTTTACTTTAAACATCCTAGCTGTCCTCTCCTTATCTTTTTGTTTTATAAGTGAAAAAGTAAATAACTTTATCTCTTTTTACGTTGTCCTTCTTTTTAAGAAATCATATATTCTCCGTCAAATACATGAGCCGCCGGTCCTGTCAGCAGAATTTTGTCTGTATCCTTCTGCCAGTTGACAAAAAGTTCTCCGCCGGATAATTTTACTGTCACTTCCCGTTCTGTCAAATGGTTCAGCACTCCGGCCACCACTGCTGCGCAGGCTCCTGTTCCGCAGGCAAGGGTTTCGCCGCTTCCCCGCTCCCAAACCCGCACTTTCAAAGTTGCAGGATCTATGACCTCCGCAAACTCCACATTAACTCTTCTTGGAAATCTTCCATGATACTCAAATGCCGGGCCAAGCCATTCCAGCTCCAGTCCCCTTACATGGTTTGCAAAAACTACCGCATGGGGATTTCCTATAGAAACTCCGGTCATCCTGTATTCCACACCATTCACTGTGATCGGCTCATCAATTGCCAGCGTATGCTCACATATCACCGGCACCTGATCTGCTTCCAGAACAGGACTTCCCATGTCTACCTCTACCATACTGATCCGCCCCTTTTCTTTCGGATTCGCAAAAAGGCGAAGATGGCGGATTCCTGCCTTTGTTTCAATATCCAACTCTTTTTTTGCAGTTATCCTCCGTTCATACACATACTTTCCAAGACAGCGGATACCGTTTCCGCACATCTCCCCAGGAGAACCATCTGCATTGTACATTTCCATGGCAAAATCCGCTTTCATGGAAGGACAGATCAGAATCAATCCGTCTGCTCCTACGCCGAAGTGCCGGTCACTGATTTTTTTAGCCAATCGTTCCGGTTCGTAAACCGTCTCCTCCAGACAGTTTACATAAATATAATCATTGCCAATCCCATGCATCTTTGAAAATTTCATACTTCTTCCCTTTACGGCATTTTTTTGTTCTACCAAATATTTACGATCCTGCCGTCGGTTTTAGAAGTAAAGCCTACACCTTTGCTGTCAGTGTCTTCGCCGTCACACCGGGCTGCATGCCCAGCTTCCCGGAAAGTGCGCTTGTCACCTCTCCCGGCGCGTCCATCACCACGCTGATGATCGACATCTGCCTCTGGCGGTAAGGGATCCCCATTCTGCCCACAATATACTGACGGTATTCATGAAGCAGCTTATTTACAGCCTCCGAAGCTTCTTCGTCCTTAACAATAATACTGACAACTGTCACTCTGCTCTCTTCCATTACATTGCCTCCACAATCTGAGAAACAAATGCTTCCAGCTCTTCTTCCTGCCCCTGTTTGAGAACAGATTTTAAAGAAAGCTTCTTGTCTAAAATCTGCATTTCTTTCATCTCTTCCAGCTCCTTGGTGATCAAACGTCCGGAAGCTGCCGCCCATGTGCCGTTTTCCACCAGCGCAACGGTACGCTTCTGCACTGACAGGGCCTTCATGTCCGCAAGGAGATTTTCCATCGGAGGATAGATTCCGCCATTATAGGTAGAGCATGCCAGCACAATATGACTGCAGCGGAAAATTTCAGAGATCAACTCTGATACATGCACATCCGAGACATCATACATTTTTACATCTTTTATGCCTGCTTCTGTCAGTCTGCACGCTACTGCATCGGCTGCTGCCTCTGTATTCCCGTAAATAGATCCGTAAATAATAACAACTGCTTTATCTTCCGGCTCATATCTGCTCCATTTATCATACTTGTCTACAAAGTGTTCCAGATTTTCTCTCCATACCGGTCCATGAAGCGGACAGATCACCTGAATGTCCAGAGCTGCTGCCTTTTTCAAAAGCCCCTGCACCTGCATCCCGTATTTTCCCACGATATTAGAGTAATAGCGTCTTGCGTCCGCCATCCACTCCCCGTCAAAATCCATTTCGTCGCTGAACAGCTTTCCATTCAACGCTCCGAATGTGCCGAATGCGTCTGCGGAAAACAGTACTTTGTCCTTTTCATCATAAGTAACCATGACTTCCGGCCAATGTACCATAGGCGCCATGGCAAAACGCAGGGTATGACTTCCTGTATTCAGCACATCCCCTTCTTTGACGGCCATCGTCTTCCCTTCTATATCCATATCATAAAACTGTCCGATCATCTGCAGAGCTTTTGCACTTCCCACTATCGTCAGCTTAGGATACCGATACAGCAATTCCTCAATGTTCGCACAGTGATCCGGTTCCATATGCTGTACGATCAGATAATCCAGGTTTCGTCCACCCAGCGCATACGCTATATTTTCCAAAAACTGCTGAGTTACACTCCCATCTACTGTATCCATCAGCACCGTCTTCTCATCCAGGATCAGATAAGAATTGTATGACACTCCTCGCGGTATGGGAAATAAATTTTCGAAACGGGACAGTCTTCTGTCATTGCATCCTACCCAAACGATATCATCTGTTACTTTTCTTGTAATCTGCATATCTACTTTTACCTCCTGATCATCTATGCCTATTGTCCTAATCATGAACTGTCAATTATAATCCCCGCAAAGCGGGGCAGACCGATGAAATCGGTCCGGATTGCACTTCGTGCAATCATTATACCATACTTATTTACTGTTGTATGCCGAATTTTCATGGAATTTCGCCTGCTTTCCCGGCATTTTGCCCGATTTTGGAATCGAAAAGCCTCTTATACACAAAAAGGAAGGTATGCTTTCCCATTCATATCCTTCCTCTTTGGTCTATTTTTCAAATGTCAGTTCCATTTTTGTCCCTTTATTTAATTCACTTTCCACCTGTATATGTGCATTGTGAAGCAGCGCTCCATGCTTTACGATGGAAAGTCCCAGGCCTGTCCCCCCTGTTTCCTTGGAATGGCTCTTATCTACCCGGTAGAAACGCTCAAAAATACGCTCTTTTTGATCCTCCGGAATACCGATCCCGGTATCCGTGACGATTACCTTCACTCCTTTAAGCGTGTTTCCGACCCACACATCAACCCGCCCTCCGGGACGATTATACTTGATCGCATTTTCACAGATGTTATAGATCATCTCGCTCAATACTTGCCTTATTCCCAGGATAGTTACCTGCTCTCCGCTCATTTCTACATGAACATTCCGCTTTTCCGCCTGGTGAGAAAGTCTGCTGCATATCTCTCTTGTCAGAGTGTACAGCTCCACTTCTTCTTTCTCTATGTCCACTCGTCCTTCATCCAGCTTGGAAAGGCGTATGATATCTTCTATTAATACGATCAGGCGGCTTGCCTCATTATAAATCCTCTCTGAAAATCCCTTCACATCTTCCGGTCTTACCAAGCCGTTCATCATAATTTCTGCATATCCGGAAATGGAAGTCAGCGGTGTTTTCAGCTCATGGGATACATTTGCCGAAAATTCTTTTCTCATATTAGCAATTGCTTCTTTTTCTTTGTTCTGCTTATCCATACTTTCTAACAACGGCGTCAATTCCTCATACACATCATTTTCCAGCGGGTTTTCCAGATTCAGTTTGTTGATCGGTTCAATCAGCCTTGCAACCTGCCATTTTGCCAAAAGCCAGGCAAAAATCATCATGATAATGGCAATTGCCGCCATAGCAGGCAATATAGTCAAAGCTGAATGGAACGCATTATTTATCGTTTTTGATACACGGAGCACAGTCCCATCTGAAAGCTTTTTCGCATAATAAAACATTTCGCTTCCTTTCGTATCGGACTGTCTGATATCCTGCCCTTCTCCGGTTTTGAATGCTTCCTTCACCTCCGGGCGGTCTGCATGATTCTCCAATTCCGGATCATCCTGGCCGGAATCATACAAAACCTCTCCGTTTCCGTCAATCCAGGTAACTCTTGTATTTTCCCGGACTGCATCCATCTGATCCAGATATTCATATCCGGAAATTTCGATGGCACGGATGATATAGTCTGCTTCCTGCTGTATCTCGCCTTCTACAACATCAACCGTCTGCCGATATACAAGCAAAGTCACAATCGTATAGGAGATAAGCAGTGTGGTTGTGATAACCAGCATCATACTCCTTTGTATTTTACGTCTCATAAAAACTCCTGTTCAAAACTTTTATTCACTGATGCGGTATCCGACTCCGCGCACCGTCTGGATCTGCTCTCCCGCATCTCCAAGCTTCTGACGCAGTGTACGCACATGTACGTCAACGGTACGGGTTTCACCGTCAAAATCATAGCCCCATATATCTTCCAGAAGCTGATCCCTTGTAAGTACGATATCAGGATTTTTCATCATACGTTTCAGAAGCTCAAATTCTTTTAAAGTCAGAGTAACAACCTTCCCGTCGGAAGAAACCTCGTGCTTTTTCACATCCATGATAATATGACCGAGGGCGATCTTATCCTCCGCATTTACCGCACTTTTTCTGCTGCGTCTAAGAACTGCCTTTACTCTGGATACAAGCTCCATCATACCGAAAGGTTTCGTCACATAATCATCTGCTCCCAGATCCAGTCCCTTTACTTTGTCATACTCTGTCCCTTTTGCCGTCATCATGATCACGGGGATATCCCGTGTCTTTACGGAAGCCTTCAATTGCTTCAAAAGAGAAATTCCATCCTCTCCCGGCAGCATGATATCAAGAAGAATAAGCTCTGGCGTATCCAGCGCCAGAGCCTCAAGAAATCGGCTTCCATCTTCAAAGCCGCGAGCTTTGAACCCTGTTGTCTCCAGAGTATATACTACAAGCTCACGGATATTATTGTCATCCTCTACGCAAAAAATCATCCGTTTTCTCCTCTATTTATGACTCAACAGTCTGCATTCCTTTGTGAATACCGGTAATGGAAAATTCAACCCACTCTGCAATGTTGGTCGCATGATCACCGATACGCTCCAGATATTTTGCGATCATGATCAGATCTACTCCCTGCTCTCCGCGGTTTCCTTCAGCGATCAGGTTAATGACTTTTGTGCGAATTTCATCAAACAGTGCATCAATCCTGTCATCTGCGTCCATTACCTTTCTTGCCAGCTCCAGATCACGGTCTACATATGCAGATACGCTGTCATTCACCATCTTAGCCACGCCTGCAGACATCTCCTCGATTTTCTTAACATCTCCCGCCTCGGACATTCCGGCAGAAATGATGATTTCTGCGATATCAGCTGTCTGGTCTCCAATACGTTCCATGTCTGTGATCATTTTAAGGGCTGCAGAAATCTGACGAAGATCTCTTGCCACCGGCTGCTGCTGCAGAAGAAGCTTCAGGCAGAGGCGCTCTATATCCTTTTCCATCTGATCGATGCTCTCATCGGCACTCATAATCTTTTTTGCCTGTTCTATGCTGCCTTCCACCAACGCTTTTGTTACCCTGTTGATGGCAAGCTCGCACAGCTCTCCCATGCGAGTAAGCTGTTCATTAAGAATCTCAAGCTGCATATCAAATTTATTACGCATATCCTATCCAAACCTCCCTGTGATATAGTCTTCTGTTCTCTTATCAGAAGGAATTGAGAACAATTTCTCTGTATCATTGTATTCAATGACTTCACCCAGCAGGAAGAATGCAGTATTATCCGATACACGTACTGCCTGCTGCATATTGTGAGTTACCATAACAATAGTATAATCCTTTTTCAGTTCCATCGCAAGATCTTCTATTTTAGATGTAGAAATCGGATCCAGAGCGGAAGTCGGCTCATCCATCAGAAGCACCTCCGGTTCCACTGCAAGAGCTCTTGCAATGCAAAGTCTCTGCTGCTGGCCTCCCGACATTCCCAATGCACTCTTTTTCAGTCTGTCTTTACATTCTTCCCAGATTGCGGCATTGCGCAGAGATTTTTCTACAATATCATCCAGTTTCGCCTTGGAATGTATCCCATGTGTTCTGGGGCCAAAAGCAATATTGTCATAGATGCTCATGGGGAAGGGATTCGGCTTCTGGAATACCATTCCCACACGCTTTCTCAAAAGGTTCACATCCATCCCTTTAAAAATATTCTGTCCGTCCAAAAGGATTTCTCCGTCAATACGGCATCCCTCTACCAGGTCGTTCATACGGTTGATGGATTTCAGCAACGTAGATTTACCACAGCCGGAAGGCCCGATAAATGCAGTGATCTTATTGGCTTCAATTTCCAGATTTATATTTTTGAGGGCTTTAAAATCCCCGTAATGCAGATCGACATTTTTAATACTTATCTTTCCCATTTCCATTCCCTTTCTATGCTTTTGTCAGTTTTCGCGCAATCACGCTCGATAACGCATTAATACCCACTACAAGAACCAGCAGTATAACCGCCGTAGCGTATGCCTGATCCATGTAAAGACCTTCGCTGGACAAATTATACATATGAACTGCAAGGGTACGCCCGGATCCGAACACACTGGAAGGAATCTGGGCAACGGTTCCTGCTGTATAGATCAATGCTGCTGTCTCGCCCACGATACGTCCGATTGCCAGGATAACTCCTGCCAGGATTCCGGGAATCGCTGACGGAAGCACAATACGGAAGACGGTACGCAGTTTTCCTGCCCCAAGCCCGAAGCTTCCTTCACGATAAGAGTCCGGCACCGCTTTAAGCGCTTCTTCCGTGGTACGCATGATCAGAGGAAGAATCATGATGGACAATGTAAATGCTCCTGCCAAAAGGGAAAATCCCCACCCGAGCGTATTAACAAAGAACAGCATACCGAACAGACCATATACGATAGAAGGAATACCGGAAAGTGTCTCTGTAGTAAGACGAATAATTTCTACAAATTTGTTTCCTCTTCCTGCATACTCAACAAGAAAGATTGCCGAGAAAATTCCGAAAGGAACCGCAATCAGCAGGGAGAGCAGTGTCATAATAACGGTATTGATCAAAGCCGGCACAACCGAAGCATTTTCCGATGTATAATGAAGTGAAAACAGAGACGGTGTAATGTGCGGCAGACCATTGAGCAAAATATATGCTATTAAGAAAAGTAAAACAGCAAAGGTAATGAAAGCTCCCAACAGCACCAGCAGCAACACAACAAAAGAGCCCGGATGTTTCATATATGTTTTTAATTTATCGCCTATGGTTGTCTTATTACTCATGATCGGCCCCCCTCTTCAGTAATGCAACGCTGAAGTTGATGATAAGGATAAACACAAACAGTACCACTCCTGTGGCAATTAGTGCCTCTCTGTGAAGATCTGTTGCATATCCCATCTCCAGTACGATATTTCCGGTCAGAGTACGAATACCCTGAAGGATACTTTCTGCAAATCTCGGCTGATTTCCAACAATCATAATAACCGCCATAGTCTCACCGATGGCGCGTCCGATCCCCAATACGATGCCTGCAACCACACCTGACTTTGCCGCCGGAATGATCACACGGAAGATACTTCTTTCCTTTGTTGCGCCAAGAGCAAGAGATCCTTCATAATAGTGCTCCGGCACTGCCCGCATAGCGCTTTCTGTGGTTCCGATAATCGTCGGAAGGATCATCATGCCAAGAATCAGAGATGTTGTCAGGATACTGTTTCCATCTCCCGAGCGGTCTACCAGGCCCGCTCTTTTAAGTACCTGTCCGAAGTCACGGATCAGCGGCACAACAACTACCAGGCCGAAAAAGCCATACACAACAGAAGGGATGCCTGCCAGCAGCTCTGTCGCCGCTTTAAGCGGTCTGTAAATCTGTTTCGGGCAGTACATTGCCATAAATACAGAAGTCAGAATCCCAATCGGGACACCAAAGATAATAGCTCCGGCTGTTACATAGAGACTGCCGACAATCATGGGCAGAATCCCGAACATATTATTATTGGGACGCCAGATATCGCCTGTTATAAATTTTACAAATCCTATTTCTTGAATTGCAGGGACGCCATTTGCGAACAAGAAGATACAAATGAGAGCTACCGCCAGCACCGAAGCGCAGGCGGCAACTAAGAACACTCCCTGCATGAATTTTTCAGTCCATGCTTTCGATTTCATTTTCTCTTTTTCCTCTTATCCTACTGTAAGATTATTCTGCAATTTCATCCCAGGAGTAAACTTCACCTGTGTAAATAGATTTTACCTGATCAGATGTCATATCTTCTGTAGGATTGTTGTTGTTTACGATTACAGCAATTCCGTCAGTTGCCATTACTGTAGCATCAAGCTGGGAAGCTTCATCTTCTTTCAGCTCTCTAGATGCCATACCGATGTCATAGCTTCCTTCAATTGTGTTTGTCATACCTGTTGTAGAATCAGATGTCTGAAGCTCAATATTTGCATTCGGATTTACTTCTTTGTATGCCTCGATCAGTTTTTCCATTACAGGTGATACAGAAGAAGATCCGCCTACTACTGCATCTCCGGATGGCTGTGTTCCTTCAAAAGCTGCCACATCTGCAACCGGAATATATCCTTCTTCCTCTACTACTGCCTGTCCTTCTGTGCTCATGATATAGTTCATGAAGTCAGTTGCCACTTCGTTGTTCAGATCTTTTGCTACTGCAATGTTAAATGGTCTGGATACTTTGTAGTCACCGCTTACAACATTGTCTGCTGTTGCTTCTGCTCCGTCAATCTTCAGAGCCTTTACACTGTCATCAAGAGATCCAAGAGAAATATATCCGATAGCATATTCATTCTCTGCAACAGTTGTCATCATAACAGAAGTGTTGTTTGTGATCTGTGCGTCTGCAGTTGTCATATCAACTTCTTCGCCGTCTACTTCTTCCACAATACCAAACAGTTCTGTGAAAGCTCCTCTTGTACCGGATCCGTCTTCACGGGATACGATCGTGATATCGTTTGCTGCATCCCATTCAGAAGTGCTTTCTGTGCTTCCGCTGTCAGAGCTTGTATCTTCGCTTGAATCAGAACTTCCGCATCCTGCAAGCATTCCTGTCATCATTCCTGCTACTGCTAATACTGCCATAAACTTTTTCATTTTCATAGTTTTTAATCTCCTTTTGTTTCCTGCAATATTTTGTATGTATTTCCTTGACAGTAGCTATCATATAAGACCAATGTTAAATCTGAAACCAGCCGAATGTTAAATCTACGTAAAATTATTTATCCTGTAGAAATTATACCCTCTGGTGAAAAAAATATACACTGCGGGCAATGAGTTCCGCTTTCAGAACTCTCAACTCTCATGCCGAGTGCAGCCGCTTTAGCGGCAAATTTCCTGTTAAATAAAAAAAGACCTTAGCTGCCGCTAAAGCCTTTTTTCAAAGTTTCCGTCTACTGCACATCCTTCTGTAAAGATCATAAATGCGTCCGGATCAATACTATGTACGATTCTCTTGATCTGTCCCACTTCATATTTGGATATCATTACAAATAAAATATAGGAAGTCTTATTCGTATATGCTCCCTCACCGTCCCAATTCGTCACGCCTCTCCCGAGCTGTTCCATAACTGCTTTCGAGATGCCTGTCTTTTTAGTAAAGATCATAACACTCATATTGATATTTTGAATATGAACCCTGTCAATTGCTATGGACAATATCGTTGTATAGATCAGTGAATAAATAACGATTTCAATATTAAACATAAAAAGACAGATCATATATACAAATATATTCATAAGAATATTAATACGCCCCACACTGAAGCCCGGATACTTTTTTGTACAGCAAAGTCCGATAATGTCCTGTCCTCCGCCTGAACTTCTTCCTCTAAGGACAAGTCCGGTTCCTGTTCCGGCAACGATGCCTCCAATGATACACGATGTCAGATAATCGTCAATTACCGGAGTCGCCGGAATGGGAATAATCATCAGGAAAATACTCTGAATAGCAACTGTAATAAGTGTCTTTACCGCAAACTGCCTTCCCAACACCCGGTATCCCAGATAAAACAACGGAATATTCATAATAAAGTAAATAAGACCGGAAAGATCCAAACCGCCCGGCACCGGCACATGCATCACCTGTACAACAAAAGTACGGAGCAGCTGAGCGATTCCCATGAATCCTCCATTGTACAAACCAAGGGGCGTGATCAGCACATTAACTCCCAAGGCGAATATAAAACTGCCGGCCACAGCATCTATTCCCTGCACCAGCACCTCTTTTTTCTTCTCACTTATTTCATTCAGCATTTTCCCTCTTCTCCTCTTCCTTCCTGCATCTACTCAAATAAAAGGGACCTAAGCCTACTGCCTAAGTCCCTGACTGTTCTTCCAGACAAGCCTGAATTGCTTCGTTTAACGAAAGCATCTTTTCATCCAGCGTTGACACCATCTCTGCACATTCCCTCAGATCCCGGCTGATATATTCCGGAGCATTTCCCTCAAATTTATAATATATCTTATGCTCCAGACTCGCCCAGAAATCCATAGCAATGGTACGGATCTGAATTTCCACCTTGGTATCTACCACACTGTCGGATAGAAAAATCGGAACAGATACCAGCATATGATAGCTTTTATATCCGCTCTCCTTCGGATTTTTAATGTAATCCTTAATAGAAAGGACTTTCAGATCACTTTGATTTCCTATCATTTCTGCCAGTTTATAAATATCTGATGTAAAAGAGCATATCAGACGCACGCCTGCAATGTCATTCACATACTTTACCATATTTTCAATGGAAGTCTCATGTCCGTTACGCTTTAATTTCTTTACAATGCTTTCCGGCGTTTTAATTCTTGTCTTGATATGTTCGATCGGATTATACTGATGGACATGCTGAAACTCATCATTTAAGATTTCCAGCTTTGTTCCTACCTCCTTCAAGGCAGACGTATATAAAAACATGATGGTTTTCCAGCTGTCCACATCCTCATAATACTTAAATGTTGCTCCCATGTTGTTTCCGTACTCCTTCACCCGCCATGTCAGCGCAAAATCTTTGTTTTCCTGCATGGCTCATTGCCTACCTGAATATTATATCATAATTTCAGAGCATTGTCATAGAGTTCATACTTATTTAAGAAAGAGTTCACTGCAGAAGCCACATTTCCAATATTATTAAAATTCTATTCCTTCCCTTGCCGTTCGCCCTTCATCGTATGGATGTTTGATCTTTGTCATCTCCGTTACATAATTGGCTATCTGAAGAAGCTCATCTGATACGTGATGTCCGGTCATAACTACCTCCAGGCCGCGCGGTTTATGCTGAAGGAAATGGATCAGTTTCTTTTCACTTAACAGTCCAAGATCAGCCGCGCACACTGCTTCGTCCAGTATCAAAACATCAAAATTGATACAGAATTTGGCAATCTCATCCAGCGCCTTTGTATTATAATGCCGATATTCGGCCTTTTCATTGCTGTTCATCTGATTATAAAATTTGACATGTCTTTTTCCCGGCAGGCATGTAACATTGGGAAGCTGTTCCAACACTTTTCTCTCATTAGAATTGTTGTCTTTCATAAACTGGAATACCAGAACCTTCAGACCGCTGCCCGCTGCCCGGACTGCCTGCCCCATAGCCGCGGTAGTCTTTCCTTTTCCATCTCCATAATAGATATGTATCATTCCAGTTCCTGTCATATGTATACCCCCTGACATTTTGTCATACTGTAGTTTCCGGCCACGCCGGCTCCTCTCATCTATTAACATATTGTAGGGGTTCTTATGCTAGAAGTCAAGCTGCATATCTCCGAATTTGATCCACTGCCGCCTGCGCATAAATTCTGAAATAGCCAGAGTCACCACGGCCGGAAGAAGAATCTGGATCAAAAGGATCTTGATCAGTACTATACTGGCCGGTTCTGTCTGGATCATAGTCTGCCAGGTCATGATCTGTCCTACCAGACCTGCTGTTCCCATTCCTGACCCTGTCGCATTGCTTGTCATATGGAGCACAACTGTTCCAACAGGCCCAAGGATTGCGCTGGAAAGGATTGCCGGAAGCCATATGACCGGTTTTCTTACAATATTGGGCACCTGAAGCATGGATGTGCCGATTCCCTGGGCCAAAAGTCCGCCAACTTTATTTTCTCTGTAGCTCGCCACAGCAAATCCCACCATATTGCAGCAACATCCAACCGTTGCGGCTCCGGCTGCCAGCCCGGATAAATTGAGGATAATCCCAAGGGCCGCTGAACTGATAGGGAGGGTAAGGATCATTCCCATCAGAACAGATACAATAATTCCCATTAAAAATGGCTGCTGCTCTGTTCCCCAGTTAATAATAGCGCCAAGGCCTGTCATAAACTGAGAGATCGGAGGACCGAGAAGCAGACCTACTGCTGATCCTGTTCCGATCGTCACGATAGGTGTTACCAAAATCTCTACTTTTGTCTTTCCGGATACCATATGTCCGAATACGATGCCGACATAGGCAGCAATAAAGGCTCCAAGAGGTTCCCCCGGGCCTGAATATACCATCGTTCCGTCCACAAGCACTGTCCCTGCAAGAAGATTGCTTGCAAATGCTCCTGCCATTCCTGCCACACCGGCAGATACAGTCACGAGCTGGCCTTCCTTAAATTTTGCCGCCACACCGACGCCGATCCCCGCTCCTGTCAGGGACGCTGCCACCTTTCCGATAGCAAAGATCATATCTCCCACGCTTCCGCCGATAAGAGTTCCGATCTGCTGCACGATCGTTCCTATGATAAGCGTAGCAAAAAGCCCCTGTGCCATTCCGCTTAAACCGTCAATGAAAATGCGGTCCAATACTTTTTTTAATTTTTCCATAATACCTTCTCCCTTATCCTTCTGAATACACTTATGTTTTTACATGTGTCTTGTCACTTGGAAAGTGTATCACAAGGCGAAGGGGAAGTCAACGAATTTCTATCTGACACATTTCCATAGTCTGAATAGCCGCTTCATGTGTCTTGACTGTAACCCCTGCACAGCAGTTCTTTGAAACAGCCACAGGAAGTTCCGGAGAAACTGCCTTGATAAGAAGAGCATTGGACACCACACAGATATCCGTGCAAAGCCCGATCAGCTCTGCCTCTTCATATCCGCCGGTCTTTACTGCCTCTGCCAGATCCACACTTCCAAAAGAAGGTTTCTCTGCCACATGTTCAGCATATCCCTTTAGCTCATCAATAATCTCCCATCCTTTTGTCCCGCGGATACAATGCTCTACCGGCAATTTTGCCCCTTCCTGAGTTTTAAGATAATCTTCCCCGTGAGTATCCTTTGTAAACCAAATATCCCATCCTTCCTTTTCTGCTCTTTCAATTCTTGCTTTTACATTGGGAACAATCTTTTCTGCCTCTTTCGTCCCTAACGCACCTGTCACGAAATCATTTTGCATATCTACTACGATCAGAAGTTTTTTCATAGGTATATTTCCTCCTATCTTTTCTTTTGTCAAGCGTACAACATTCCCTTAAAATTTTCAATGACCGGCATGCAATATTCCTGATTTAGACTTTCTTCAGAATGTTTAGATCTTCCTTATGATATCTTCATTTTTTCTTTAGATGAGTGTCACAGATTAGACATATTTATCTTATATACTAAAACCATCAAATAAATGAAGTTGACGGAAGTACATAGAAAAAAGTCTTGGATTTCTGCCAGCTTCGCCTAAAGACATTTAACTATTTTTAGATAGATTTACCTTTTTTCTCTTATTTCCTTTTTTCAGGAGCAGCCTAACCAAGCTGCTCCTTTTCCTGTTTACAACCTCCTGCCGCAATGCTATACTGCCAATAAAGACCAAATAACAGAAAGGATGAACGGTATGTTCCGATTGTGGGCAAAAGAATTTAAAGATAATCGAATGATCCGCGACACAGTCATATGCGAGGAAAGCATGGATACAAGAACCCACAAAATATTCCGCGCCCTCGATTCCGTCTGCTACGAATTTGATCTTAGCAAGCCAATATGGCTGGATTCTACTATTCAGGAATTTAAACGGCACAGCAAAGCGCGTTTCTATCAGGACAATTTTGTGGATTCTATTGATTTTGATTATCTGGAAATCCAGGTTATAGAAGAAGGAGACTGAATATTCAGCCTCCTTCTTTTTAGTCATTTCGTATCGCCGCCAGAGGGCTTAGCCTCATAGCTCTAAGCGCCGGAAAATAGCCGGCCGCCATTCCTACAAATACAGCAAATACAACTGCTGCCATGATAAGCCACAATGGAATATAGGAAATTTCCCCTTCTATTCCCATAGCCTTACTGGACGATACAATAACATTAATAACAGTCGAAATGATATAACTTAGAATACTCCCTATGGCTCCCCCCAGCAGCCCGATAAATGCCGCTTCCATCAAAAACATTTCTTTTATATTTCTCAGACTGCATCCCAGCACTTTAATAACTCCGATCTCCTTCGTCCTCTCATAGATAGACATCATCATAGTATTGGCAATTCCGATCGCTGCCACAAGAAGGGAAACTGCTCCGATCCCGCCAAGAACAGCCTGTATGATTTTAAGCTGCCCTTTGGCGCTTTCCAGATATTCCACATTAGTGTCTGCCTGAAATCCCATCTGCCGGATCATAGCCGCTGTCTCGTCAACCGCATGAATGTCGTCCACTTTTACCTGCGCCTGTGTATAACTGAACTCTTTATATGGCTTTCCGGATTTTGTAACCGGCTGTCCGGGAATCGCCCTGCCGGAAAATTCTTTCTTCAGCATCGGTTTTAATGTATCCAGATCACAATAAACATTATAGTAGTGACTATTATAGAAATCCACATCACCAGCCACTACTCCGCTTGCATGCACTGCATGTTTTTTAGCCGCTTTTGTCGGATTTTGCCCTGTCCCTTCTCCGTCAGTCTGATCACCTGTGCCTGCGGACATCGCTGAAGGATCCTGTCCTGCCTGATATCCTGCTTCATCCAAAACGAGGAACATAGAATCATGTGCCAGATCGATATCCGGAAGTTCTCCCGTTTCGTAATAACTATTATTACCTTTTTTATCTGCAAAAGATGTAATAATCCCATTTCCATAAAGCAGCTCCAACTGTCCTGTCCCTGTCTGCGGCAGCCTTCCTCCCGGAGCCAGGTCAATATTCTGCGATGCCAGTCCTTCCGGCGTCATTGCTATCAGCTCCGTCCAACTCTGATATCCTCCTTTCAGAAGCATAACCGACATCCTGTACACAGGCTGCGCTGACACTACATGCTCAATCTGTGAAAACTGTTCTACAACAGAATCTGTAATCCATTTTTCTTTTTCCTCTTCGCCGGCTCCACCGCTGCTGTAGGACGTCATACCGTTTCCCGTGCTTCCGCTGCTGACCGTGATCGTGTTAAGGCCTCCCGACTGCTCAATCTCCTGATAAATCATCTGCTGCATCCCAAGACCCAGAGAAATCATGACAACAATGGAGGTTGTCCCAATGATCACACCCAGGACAGTCAGAAATGTCCGAAGTTTTCTGCGCTTTAAGTTTCCACTACTCATTCTCAGAAGATCGATCCAGTTCATCCAGCAATCCCTCCTCTTCCAGAGCGTCCGTTTTCTTCTTCTTTCCCTTTCTTACAACAATGACAGCTGCCGCCGCTGCCAATATGACTGCCGCCACTGCTACAGGAATCACTGGAAATCCCTTTTCTTCCTCTGTATTGGAAAAGTCAGTCATAGCTGCGGTATCTTCCATCTCTGTGATTTCCAACTGAAAGGTTTTCTCTGCTGTAGCTACCTGTCCTGCCTCGTCTTCATAACTTAAAGTCATCTTCATGTCTTTCATGCCTGATGTAGGTTCTGTCCCCTCCAGCATTGCATCGATATCCGTACTTGCACCAGGTTCCACATTTCCTAAAAATATCTCTTCTTTTTTGATTCCTTCACCTTCAAACACTGCTTTTACATTATAAAGCTTTACTCTTCCCAGATTATAGAGACTGCTGGTAATGTTGGCTTCCTCCCCTGCCGCAATCGTAGCTGGAGTAATCTCAAAATCGCTCATTTCAAACCTTGCATCCTGTTTTACAGGAATGGACAAGCTGGAGGCAGCCTCTACCTGTGCTGCATTTCCGTCTTCATATTTCATAGACAGATTAATACTGTATGGCTTTTGTACTAAATCTGCTTTCGCATTCAGCTGAATGGAAATATCTGCTGTTCCCCCTGCTTTGATCCCATCCAGATAAATGGAGCTGGAGCCTGATGAAGGAAGAAATGCCGGTGATGTCGTCTGCTCATCGGATCCTTCTGACGGTGCCTCCAGATCAAAAAGCATATTGGAAACTCTCGTTGCCTTAGATGTGTTTTTCAAATGTATTGTAAGCGTAAAATTGCTTCCTGCTTTTACTTCAGCCGGATTTGTGTCGAATCCTGTCACGATCACTCGCGGAACAGATCCGGAAGTATTTCCTTCTCCGCCTCCTCCTGTCACAGCTCCATTGTCAAAACCTCCTGCAGCTGCCAGAAGCTGTGAACTGTTTCCATCTAAAAATCCGTCTGTACTTCCAGAGTTTCCGGCACTTCCAGAGTTTCCGGATCCTGCCCCCATCTGATCTGATCCCTGTGGGGAAGCGGGCTTTTTATCTCCTCCCGTCTGTGGTTTCTGCTGCTCTTTTGCTGCAATATTGACATAGAAGGAACTTGTATTTAACACCTCTTCTCCTTCTTCTCCAAAGGCAGATATATCGAAGCTTAAAGTGTATCGTCCCGCATCTGCGTTCTTCCTTGCTGTAAAATCAAACGACACTTCCCCGCTTTTTCCTGCCTCCAGCGTTTCTATTGTCTGACTGTAGCTTTGATATTCCGTCTGAAACGGCCACTTATCTCCACTGTTTCTAAGTTTGGGGACAACTGTGATTTTTGTCAGGTCACTTTCGCCCGTATTAGCGATACATACTTTGAACTCCTTTTTATCGCCTTGTTTGTATGTAAGAACCTTATTATCCGGAACACTGACTTCTAATTGACTGGCTGCTGCTTTAAGCGGCGTCGGACTTACCATCCCCCAGATCACCGTCATCATCAGAACCGCCGCTGCTATTTTTTTTACCTGCTTCATATTTCCCTCTCCTTTTCTCTCTGTTTTTCTTCTACTTTTACAATCTTTCCGTCTATAATATGAAAAATCCGGTCTGCATAAGACGCAAGCTGCAGATCATGAGTCACCATGACAAGTGTGCGCTTCTGCTCTCTCACAACCGTCTGCATAAGATGCATGACCTCTTTGGATGTGTGGGAATCCAGATTTCCCGTAGGCTCATCAGCAAAGATAATATCCGGTTCCATAACAAGCGCTCTTGCTACGCCTACCCTTTGCTGCTGTCCTCCCGACATCTGATTCGGAAGATGCTTCTTATGTTTTCCCAATTTGACAAGATCCAGCATCTGATCTGCCTTTTTCATTCTTACACTTCTTTTTACCCCGCGGAAACTTAAGGGAAGCGCAACATTTTCTACGGCATCCAGCGTTCCGATCAAATGAAAAGACTGAAAAATAAAGCCTACATGCTCCCTTCTGAATTTGACAAGCTGCTCCTCATTCATCTTCTCTATATGCCGTCCACTGATTACAACTTCTCCCTTTGTGGGTTTTTCCAGACCGGCCAGCATATTAAGAAGAGTAGATTTACCTGATCCGGACGTCCCTACAATTGCACAGAATTCTCCCTTATAGATCTGAAAGCTGACCCCGTTCAGAGCCCGCACCGCTTCATCACCTACACGGTACAATTTGTAGAGATCGTTCACCTCAATGACTTTTTGCATGCTCTGTATATCCTCTCTTGGCTTATTTCATACTGCCTTTTCCGTACAGGACAGTATCTCTGCATTCAGATAATCAATGTCAGAATACTGCTCCTGCATGGAAATGCATTTCTGTAACGTATGCAGGAAGAGCGTATCATACAATTCCTAATATAACCTTAGGTTTTTCTTTAATATTGTCTTAAGATTCTTTATTTTTTCATTTTCGGTTCAAAGATCAGAGAAGCAAGATATCCGAAGATCAGAGCTGATGAAATTCCGGCTGCACTCGCCTGAAATCCTCCCAGGAAAATACCGATAAATCCGTTCTCCTCAATTGCTTTTTGCACTCCGCTCCACAGAGTATTTCCAAAACCGAGCAGTGGAACGGTAGCCCCCGCCCCGGCAAATTCCACAAAGGGCGGATAAATATGAAAAAAGCCAAGCACTGCCCCGCTGCACACCAGCAGCACCATAATGCGGCCCGGCATCAGCTTTGTCCGGTCCAGCAGAATCTGGACCAGGGCGCAGATAATGCCGCCGACCCAAAACGCATTGAAATATTCCATATCACACTCACACCTCCTTACGCTGTTTCCAGCACAATCCCATGGGCGATTCCGGGTACGCTGGATCCCTCATTATAGCTTACCGTCGACATCAGTGCCCCTGTAGGGACAAAGAGCACTTTCTTCCATTCACCGCCCGCTATCTTCGGTAAAATATAAGAGGACAACGTCACTGCCGCGCACCCGCATCCGCTTCCTCCGGAATGGGTATCCTGTGTTTTCTGGTCGAAGATTGTCATTCCGCAGTCTATATGATTCTTTTCTATATCCACTCCTTTTTCCCGCATCAGATCTACTAAAATACTTTTTCCTACATACCCCAGATCCCCTGTAACAACCCGGTCATATTCCTCTATGCTTCTTCCGAAATCTTCCAGATTCTGCATAATGGTATCTGCTGCCGCCGGCGCCATACATGCACCCATATTCTGGGAATCTTTCAGTCCGTAATCTATAATTTTCCCCACGGTCACGCCGGTGATCTTTACCGGACTTTTCTTCCTCCCCACCAGGAAGGCAGCGCTTCCTGTTACAGTCCAGTGGGCCGAAAGCGGCCGTTGATTCGCGTAGCTTAAAGGGAAGCGAAATTCTTTTTCCGCAGTCCCGAAATGGCTGGATGTCACAGCCAGCATATATTCCCCGTAACCGGCCGCCACTGCCATAGAGGCAAGCGCCAACGCTTCCCCTGAAGTAGAGCATGCGCCGAACAGACCAAACATGGGAATCTGAAGCTTTTCCACGCCCATGGATGTGGCAATTCCCTGGCGCAGCAGGTCTCCTCCGTACAGATAGCGGACCTGCTCTGCTGACACATGTGCCTTTCCCAGTGTCAGGATACAGGCTTCACTTTGCATCGTACCTTCTGCCTCTTCCCACGTCTTTGCTCCAAACAGATTATCTCCTACCATGTCAAACAAATTTCCCAGCGGTCCCTCTCCCTCTTTTTTGCCTACAACAGACCCGCTGCTGATCAGATACGGTGTCTCTGTGAAAGAAAGACTCTGAGCTCCTTTTGTTTTCTGGATCATCCCAAGACACCTGCCTTTCCTGTCAGCCAGTAAATAAATCCCAGAAGCCAGCTTGTGAAGATTCCATATAAAATGACCGGCCCGGCAATGGTAAAAATCTTACAGCCGATTCCCATAACCTGTCCTTCTTTTTTATACTCAATAGCCGGTGCCGCCACAGAATTGGCAAATCCGGTGATCGGAACCAGGGCCCCGGCTCCTCCCCATTTTGCAATTTTGGGATAAAGATTCAGTCCTGTTAAAACAGCACTGATCAATACCAGAATAACCGAATTCCAGCTTCCGCTCATATTTTTATCCAATCCGCATTTTTCACAATAATTCAGTATAAATTCACCAATCATACAAATGATCCCGCCTGTAATAAATGCTTTCAGCATATTAAGCGGAAGATTATGGACCGGTGTCTTTTTCTTCACATATTCTTCATAAGCTTTCTTTTCTTTTTCTGTTAAATTGCCCACGTTTGATCCACCCTTCCTCTTTAAAATTTCATTGGCACGGCCTTTTAAAATCCTCCCCAGCGATTCCAGAAAAACAGCAGTCCTCCGACACATTTTCCCACAGCCATCCCCAAAATTGCCCACGGTATACATCTTGAAATCTTAATCCTTCTGATGAATACAGGAAATACATTCAGAACCTCTGCCAGCGCCATTGCCCAGCATCCGGCAAACATGCCTGCCAGGATCCCGAAAAGCGGCAGGATCCATGTTCCTCCCGGAATAGATATCTGAAAAACAAAAAATATATTTCCCAATATGCCTCCTAATGCAGCCGCATCCTCATAAAGCAGAATGTGCTCTCCCGTATGGGTCCTGTCGGCAAAATCTGATAAAATCCCCAGTTCGATAATAAAGGAAAACAGACCGCCTGCCACTGTGATTCCGGCGCTAAGTCCTATGAGGCCCAGAATGACCTGCTGTATGATCTGTTGTCCCCACATCAATTTCCTTCTCCTTTCTGGAATAAGCCTCAATCAGAGTACTCTGTATTTCATTTTCATAAGTTCTCATTTCCACCTCAATGGGAGTCGGATCTGCCGAAAACCGCTTTTTTCCGAAATGATTGAAGAATACAAGGATCCCCATAATCAGACCGATACAGTAAGTAAACTCCAGAACTGTAAATCCGTCGGATACTTTTCCGGTCAGAAGCGTATAAATCTGCCGAAAGAGTTTTGCTGTATCCACATCATTGTTAAAGGCCATAATAGAAAACGCCGCCCCGGCAAATGTTAAAAATACTACTCCGGCTGTCTTGGCGATGTGGACCGCTTTGCTTCCTGATCTTTTATCTGCCAGAGTAATGATGACATCCGGCTCTGCAAGATTCTGTACCTCTGCCTCCGGAAATTCTTTGTGGATCAGCTCGATCACCTTCAAAACAGAGAGAACTGTCCGGCTGACCTTTTTATCCGCAGAATGAAAACGAAAAAGCTTCAGAGTTTTTACTTTAGCAAGGATAACCGGATTGCTGCATTCTACCTGAAAAATATCCCCTAACGTCACATCCGGTTTGGTAACTTCTACATTCCTGTCTGATTTTATATAAATTGTCGCTTTCACCTGAGACACTTTCTGGCACCTCCTGTTCTATCCTCACCAGTGTACCGTCTGTAACCTGTTCGCTGCCTCTGACATCCCGAAAATAATAGATTACTCCTACAGCAACAGCTAATGTCACCACAAAGATAAGGCATACCCTTATTTTTTTCCTGGCTTTCTCCATACGTTTCTCTCCTTTTCGTATAACCTTGATGTTTAGTATGGTTTCAGCCAGTAAAAAATATACATTGGGTATGCCTTTTAAATCTTCTCTCTCATTTCTTCCAGAATCCTTTTTTCCATTCTCGATACCTGGACCTGTGATATACCGAGTATTTTTCCTACTTCTGTCTGGGTTTTATTTGCAAAATATCTCAAATAAATAAGCTGTCTTTCCTCCGGCCGGAGCTGTTCCAAAAGCTGGCTAAGCAGCATACGGTTTAAAACCGCTTCCTCTCTTTCCTCCTTTTCCTCCAGCTTATCCAAAAGCTGTATCTCGTGGCCGTCCTTCTGATAGATTGTCTTATGAAGCGACTCTATCTCTGCCCCCGCCTCAAGGGCAAGTACAAGTTCTTCTTTATCAACCTGCATCGTCTTTGCAATTTCTCCAAGGGACGGTTCATCCCCGTTTTCACCCTGCAGTTTTTCTCTGCAGCAATGGGCTTTGTAAGCCATCTCTTTGAGCGAGCGGCTTACTTTGATCATACCGTCATCCCGAAGAAATCGTTTGATTTCTCCGGAGATCATAGGAACCGCATAGGTGGAAAATTTCACATCATAGGACAGATCAAATTTGTCTATCGCTTTTAAAAGCCCGATACTTCCGATCTGAAACAGGTCTTCTGCTTCCGCCCCACGGTTATAAAATCGTTTTACCACACACCATATCAGCCCGGTGTTTTCCTCCACAATCTGTGCTTTTGCCTCTTCATCCCCTTGGTGAGATTTCTGAATCAAAGCGATTGTGTGGTCCATAATTCCCTTCCTTTGCCGATTTCCTTTTTCATTTTTACCGTTGTCCCTTTCCCGGGCGCTGATTCCACCTCCAGTTCATCCATAAAAGCCTCCATAAAAGAAAATCCCATTCCGGATCGTTCCAGATCCGGTTTTGTAGTAAACAGCGGCTCCATAGCCTTTTTCACATCAGTGATCCCCACTCCCTGATCCGAAATTTCAAGATAAATTGATTTTCCCTGTATCCACGCCTTAATATGTACTTTATTAAGCGTACTGTTATAGCCATGGATAATGGCATTTGTCACCGCTTCCGACACAGCCGTCTTGACATCAGACACCTCTTCCACTGTAGGGTTGAGCTGAGTCATAAATGCCGCCACTGTGACTCTTGCAAATGCTTCATTGGATGAATGACTGTCGAAACTCACTTCCATTTCATTGTATACTTCCCCGATATGTTCCATTTTATTTTTCCTCCTCATATAGCTGCATGATCTTCATTACTCCTGACATTGTCAGTATTTTCTTCATCCGCTCGCTGGTATGCACTGCCCATACCTCGCCACCCATCATGTATACTTTCTTATAGCGTCCCATAATTACCCCGATTCCGGAACTGTCCATAAAACTGGTGTCTGCAAAGTCAAAGATAATGTAGCGGATGTGTTCTCTGTCAATGAGATGATCCGCCTCCTTTTTAATCTCTTCTGCATTGTGATGATCCACATCGCTGGGCAGAAAAATCGTAAGACAATTTTCCTGTACCTGATACTTCATATTGTATTCCTCCTCAAAAATAGTCTATCTATGACAAAAGGATATGTAACTTTTATTACATATCCTTTTCTTTCGTATCACCACTGTTCTATTGTTCTTCCCCGGTATCTTCTGTCTGTCCCGATGTGTCAATGTCGGGGTAATTCTCTTCCACTTTCTGTTTCCAGGTATTGGCATTTTCCGTATCCCCGGAAGCTTCATAGGCCTGGGCCAGAAGCCACATTGCCTGTCCATCGTCATAGCCTTCGTTCATCTGCATGACTGTACTTAAATTTGTAATGGCATCCGCGTAATTAGCTACCTGGAAGTTTTCCTGCGCCGTACTGTACAGCACCTCACTGTAACGACTGTAAATGTCCCCTGTCATGGTATCAAACTGCTCCCGTCCCAGAGTTCCCAGAGAATCCGCATTCACTTTTAAAAGCTCTTCCACCATGGCAGAATCACTCATGTCCTGATTCAGATAATGATCGTACATACTAAGAACGATCTCATAACTGTCCAGTGTGGACTTGGCTGTCTGCTGGGCATTTTCTGTCTCCTCACTTGTAGCGCGGTAACTTTCCAGCTCTGTCTGCAGTGCGCTGATCTGCGCCTCCTGTTCTGCAATCTGATCGCTGAACTCCCGCACCTGTTTATTGGTCCTGTCTGCAGTAGAACGGTTCACTGCCGGCATGATCAAAAACCACATGACCGCAACCCCCACTACAATACCGATGATAATATTGATCACTGTCATCAGTCCGGCATTTTCTTTGACTCCGCTGGACGCCGGCTGAATGATCGTCTCATTGCCGATGTTGTATGTGACAGTCTGAGGTTTTTCTTCCTTCTTTTCTGCCTGCTTTATGGCCCTTTTACGGCGCAGCTCATTCATCTCATGCATATACCGCAGTGTGATGTCGTTTGTAGTATCCAGTTTATGTGCTGCCTTTAAAGTATGCTTTGCTTTTCCATACTGCTGTGTGTGTATATACAAAAGAGACAGCAGCTGATATGCCTTTAGAAAAGTCGGATGGGCATCCACTACTTTTTTCAGCTGGATAATTGCCAGATCTTCCCCATCCTGGTAACAGTAATCCAGACTTTGATTAAATTTTCGTATTGCCTGATTTACCTTCTCCAGCTCTGTCGGATTCTCCTGTAATTTTTTTATATAATAATTGGCAATGTTTTCATGAGACTGGAAATTTTTGCTTAAGATCCATTCCACCAGAGCTTCTCCCACTTCGCCCCGGCCATAATAAACCAGTCCCAGCAAATTTCTTGCCGCAATGTTTTCACTATTATACTGAAGGCTCTTCTTCAGAGATCCTATCGCTCCCGACATATCTCTGATACGAGCCCGTTTAAGGCCATCATTATACCAGTAATTGGACTGATATACTAATTTCTTTGTATACTCCATATGATCCCCGTATTCTTCCTATTTGTTCGTCTGTTCAATCATTTCCCGAAGAATGTCTGTCATATCAGTAAGGTCTTCCTGATATACGGCATCTTCAATATCCTCTACTTCTACACTTGGCTGAAATTTCTTCAGCTCTTCTTCATAATTCAGCATTTTCATACCTCCTTTAAGCTGGCAGGTGTCAATTCATTTCCACTTCTTTTTCTTTTATCATCCGGCGTATCTCTCCGATCAGATACAATGACCCGACACAGAACAGCTTTCCGTTTCCCTTTTTAGCGGCAGCTGTAAGAAACGCCTTCTTCACATCCGGACATATACAGACTTCCCGGCTTGTATACCGATGAAAAACTTCTGCCAATTCCCGGGCAGAAACTTTTCTTCCATCTTCTATTTCTGTGATAATATACTGTTTTGCCGGAACTTCCCGGCAAAGGATCTCGATCATTGTCCCGTATTCTTTATCTGCCACAGCAGAAAACAAAATAACTGCTTCCGTTTCCTTCAAAGCTTTCAGCGTATCTGCAAAGACACGTACTGCCCCGGGATTATGGGCTCCGTCCAGAAAAATTCCCGGAAGGATTTCTTCCATTCTCCCTTCCCATGTAACAGACGCCACCGCTTTCTGCCACATTTCGTAATCCTTTTCCTTATCATCCAGGACACATTCCATTGCCTCCAATGCAAGGGATACATTCATAGGCTGGTAAATTCCGCATCCGTTTATACTCCAAAGGACATCTTTATCATACGCACTGCTTCTTGAAAAAGCAATATGTTTCTTAGTGATTTCCCGGATTTCGTACGCATTTTTCGTAAGTTTTCTACACCTGGCATGAGCCTCAAGCGCACGCTTTATGATTACTTCTGACGCTTCCTCATCTGTGCCGTCGAAAATGATCGGAACTCCTTCTTTTATAATTCCCGCCTTCTCTTTTGCAATTTCCCTGACTGTATTTCCCAGATACTGGGTGTGATCCAGACTGATAGATGTAATGATGGTAAGAATCGGATGCTCCACTGCGTTGGTAGCATCCAGCCGTCCTCCAAGGCCGGTCTCCAGAATAATGTATTCCACATCAGCCTCTTCAAAAGCCAGCATCGCCATTCCAAAAAGAAATTCAAAATAGGAAGGATGGGCAATGCCATCTGCTGCCATCCCATCCACTGTCTTTTTCACCTTCTGAAATATCTCCAGAAATTTTTCGTTCCCTATCTGAATATTATTGACCCGGATTCTTTCATTTATCACGATCAAATGTGGAGATGTGAAAAAACCGGTCTTTTTTTTCATTGCAAGAAGAATCGCCTGCATATATGCGCATACGGACCCTTTTCCGTTTGTGCCGGCCACATGAATGATCTTACGATCTATCCCGGGATTCCCCAGCCTTCTTAAAAATTCTCTTGTATGGGCAAGCTCATGCTTTTCCGTAAATTTAGGAATTTCCGCTATATATGCAGCTGCTTCTTCATATGTCATTTTCCTGTTCCCCTTCCTCCGGTCGCTTCTATCCATGAAACGCCTTTATCTGCACTTCCGGTGCCCGGTCTTTCGATCAGTTTGCCATCCTGGTATTCATATTCACAGGATGTGCGGAAAACAGTATTGCTGGATCCCACCTGGCTGACAGTAATGATATCTCCGTTTTCCAGCGTTGTCTCTGAAAGCTCTATTCTCGTGTTATTTAAAAATTTGCTCTGCTGCCGTTCCCCATTGACATATACTCTGCTGTTCTTTGTAAAATTCTGTCCGTACAGACTGTACCCTTCATCCAGCTTCGGTACAAGATCGGTAAGTTCCACATCTTTAACGCCCATCTGCATATGTCCTTCCGTGATAGGCGGATTGCCGTTATAGACATATTGCTCTCCGTACATAATATCATACTGAAGCAGCTCCAGGTCAGCGAGGTAATTTTTTGTCTGGCGGCGTTCCTGATGATAATTAAAAACTGTTCCTGAATGGATATCCAGTCTTTCCAGAACATCCGCTACGATCTGATAGGAAGGAATATTACGGTCTTCTTTTTCCAGACCGATATTATCCCAGATCACATAATTTGTATTGTACAGGTATCGGCTCTTCAGATCCTCTGCCTCCAGCCCCATAGTCGGAAGATGGTCACCATAAAAGACAACAACTGTCGGCTCCCCTCTCTCCTCAATTTTCTGAACCAGTTTGCCGGCAAAGGCATCCATCTCATATACCTGATTTACATAGTATTCCCATTTATTTTTTGTCGCCTCATCCTCGATCCCTTCTACTTTGATCTTCGGATTTTCAATTATTTGCTCTTCCGGATAATCTCCATGGCCCTGAACACTGACACCAAAAACAAAATCCTGCTGCTCTGTCGTGTCCATTGCTTCCAGAATATGATCGATCAGCACATCGTCTTTCGCCCAGCCGTTTTCTGTTGTCTGAAGGATATTCATAAACTCCTTGCTGGTGAAGGAATCGAATCCCATCTGATTATATACCTCTGCACGGCTGTAAAAATTACCTCCGTTATTGTGAAGTGCATGTGTGCCGTAGCCAAGGGCAGAAAGGGCAGACGCCGCACTCTCTGTCGGCTGATATTTTACAATCGTCTTATAAGGATATTCTCCAGGTCCGAAATAACGCATATTCATTCCTGTCAGCACCTCAAATTCCGTGTTGGCTGTCCCTGCTCCCACGGATGGCACCTTGAAATATCCAGACGAATATTCTTTAAACATGGCGTGAAGATTCGGAGAGGCATCCTCCGATGTAGTGAAAAATTCCGCCTCATCTACATCAAAATAAGATTCCAGCTGGATAAAAATGATATTGGGAAGCTCTTCATCCGAGCGGCCTGTCTCACTTTTTGTAAGTTCTCCGTTATTGCTGATTTCCGCAATTGTCTCTTCACTGTATCCGTTAGGTTCGTCAATTCCGGTATTAAACAGACTCGCCATAAAACAGTAGGGAAGACCATAATCTTCATAGGCAAAAGCAATATTTCCAAAATAGTTGGATACAACCCGTTTATCAAGCGCCGCCTGCGAAACAAAAGTATAAAGTCCGAAACAAGCTGCAATACCTATAAGAGCTGCAATACGATGCATTTTGCCTTCATATTGTCCGCCCCGGCGCCACATGGAAACAACCCAGAGAACGACCGCCACAATACCTATGACAAGCACGATCAGCTCGATGGGGTCAAAATAATTATTGATAAGAGACACTGCATCTCCTGCTACTTTCAGGTCCTGGGCGTTAAAGGGCGTTACCCTCTTGATCAGCATATAGCCGTTGGCGACTCCCAGCACAAGCCAGAGTACGCTGATGATGATTCTGGCAAAGACCCTTCTTCGCACCAGATAGACCACAGTGAAGGTCATAAAGATCATAAAGGCATTGTAAAGAAATACCAGCGGCGATCCCACCATATAATCCCAGGCCTCAAAGGCAGAATGCCTTGAAATGGCCTCTATGATGAAATTGATCACACACGCCCAAAAGGCATGAAGCAACAATGAAATTCTGTTCATAAAAGCATAGATTGGCTGCATCTTCCGGGCAAAAGGGCCGTTCCGCCGCTCTTCCAGTATCCGCTCCCGGCGCTCTTTCTTCTTCCGGTGCCATTCCTTTATATCTTCCTTTTTTAAATGTCTCAATTTCGAAAAAGTGCCTTTGATATCCGGCTTTTTCAAATGAATTTTTTTCATTGTCATCCCTTGCCTTTTTTATAATATATCTGGTCCTTTTGTAAAACTGTTAGGACATTTTAGCCTTTAAACCTGTAAGTCTTTCCTGCACCTGCGCCATCATCTGCTCATATTTCTCCAGTTTGTCCCGCTCTTCCTGCACCTTTGCCTCCGGCGCTTTGCTGACAAATTTTTCATTATTCAGCATACCGTTGGAACGGGCAATCTCCTTTTTAAGGCGCTCTTCTTCTTTTGTAAGACGCTCCAGCTCCTGTTCAAAATCAATCATATCTTCAAGAGGAAGGTATGCTGTTGCATCCGGAATCACTACAGACATAGCGTCCTCTGCAATTCCGTCTTTGTCCTTCTGTACAATAAATTCACTTACATTTGCCAGACGAAGCACTGCATCTTTTAAAAGTTCAAAGCCTTCCCGCAGCTTCTGATCTTCACTGACAACATAGATCTTGATCTTCCTTCCGGCCGGCACATTCATTTCCGCACGAACGTTACGCACACCGGTTGCCAGTCTCTTGAGATGTTCCACAATATTTTCTGCCTGCGGGAAATCCCAGTCTTCTCTGTATTCCGGCCATTTGGACATCATAAGAGATTCTTCTTCCGGAATCAGTTTGCTGTAAATTTCTTCTGTCACAAAAGGCATGAACGGATGCAGAAGCTTCAACGCATTTTTCAGCACCTCGCGAAGCACCCAGAGAGCAGCCCCTGCAGACTTCGGATTCTCCTTGGCATCGTACATTCTCTGTTTTACAAATTCAATGTACCAGTCACAAAATTCATCCCAGATAAAATCATAGACTTTCTGAAGTGCGATCCCAAGCTCGAATTTGTTCATATTCTCTGTCACGTCATGGATCAGCTTGTTGCATTTTGACATGATCCAGCAATCGGCCGGCATCAGACTTTCCTGATCTGGCTTTTGAATCTCTTTCCCTTCCATATTCATAAGAATGAATCTGGATGCATTCCATACTTTATTGGCAAAATTACGGCTTGCCTCTACTCTCTCATTGTAAAAACGCATGTCGTTTCCAGGCGCGTTTCCTGTTACCAGAGTCATACGGAGAGCATCAGCTCCATACTGATCGATAATTTCCAGCGGATCAATACCGTTTCCTAAAGATTTACTCATCTTACGTCCCTGGGAATCCCGTACCAAGCCATGAATAAATACAGTATGGAACGGAGATTTTCCGGTATGGGCATATCCGGAAAATACCATGCGGATCACCCAGAAGAAAATGATATCATATCCGGTTACCAGCACATCTGTAGGATAGAAATAATCAAGATCCTCGTTCTTTTCGGGCCACCCCAGTGTAGAGAAGGGCCACAGCGCAGAGCTGAACCAGGTATCCAGTGTATCCTCATCCTGAGTAAAGTGAGTGCATCCGCACTTCGGACATTTGTCCGGCATTCCTCTTGATACGACTACTTCGCCGCACTCGTCGCAGTAGTATGCCGGAATCCTGTGTCCCCACCAGATCTGCCGGGAAATACACCAGTCGCGGATATTCTCCAGCCAGTGAAGATAAATCTTGTCAAACCGCTCCGGCACAAATTTCAGATCTCCGTTTTTTACTGCCTCGATGGCCGGTTTTGCAAGTTCATCCATCTTAACAAACCACTGCTGCTTGATAAGCGGCTCTACCGTTGTATGACAGCGGTCATGAGTTCCGACATTGTGAGAATGAGGCTCTACTTTTACAAGATATCCCTGCTCCTCCAGGTCTTTCACCATAGCCTTTCTTGCTTCATACCGATCCATTCCGGCATATTTTCCGCCGTACTGCTCATTGATGGTGGCGTCATCATTCATAATGTTGATCTCCGGCAGATTATGGCGCTTTCCAACTTCAAAGTCGTTAGGGTCATGGGCCGGCGTGATCTTCACTGCACCTGTACCGAACTCCCGGTCTACATAGGAATCCGCAACAATCGGGATTTCCCGGTCTGTCAGCGGCAGGAGACATTTCTTTCCTACAATATCTTTGTAACGGTCGTCATCCGGATGTACAGCGATAGCAGTATCTCCCAGCATTGTCTCCGGACGTGTGGTTGCAATTTCCAGATAATCATCTGTGCCGATGATCGGATATTTGATATGCCAGAAATGTCCGTCCTGTTCCTCATGCTCTACTTCCGCATCAGAAAGAGAAGTTTTACATACCGGACACCAGTTAATGATCCTGGATCCTTTATAGATATAGCCTTTCTCATACAGGCTGATAAATACTTCCTCTACTGCTTTGGAACATCCTTCATCCATGGTAAAACGCTCTCTGTCCCAGTCGCAGGATACGCCCAGTTTCTTCAACTGCCCTTCGATCGTTCCTGCATATTCTTCTTTCCACTGCCAGGTTCTCTCCAGGAATTTTTCTCTTCCCAGCTCTTTTTTGTCAATTCCCTCTTCCTTCAGCTGATTCGTAACCTTCACCTCGGTAGAAATTGCTGCATGGTCCGTTCCCGGGATCCAGAGGGTATTATATCCCTGCATTCTCTTATAGCGGATCAGGATATCCTGCAGTGTATTGTCCAGCGCGTGCCCCATATGAAGCTTTCCGGTTATATTCGGAGGGGGCATTACGGTTGTAAACGGTTTTCTGCTTCTGTCTACTTCTGCATGAAAATATTTGTTCTCACACCATTTGTCATAAAGTTTTGGTTCAATCTCTTTTGGATTGTAGGTTTTTTCCAGATTCTGGCTCATGTGTTTCCTCCTCATAATGTGGTCTGTGCAAATTTCAGATACTACAGACTGTCTGTTTCAGTTCCATGAGAGGCCGGCTTACTTAGCCTGTGTCTTACAATCAGAGTTTCCTATTGAATAAAAAATCACCCCTCACTTACAGCAAAGGGCGAATCATTCTCCGCGGTACCACCTTCATTTATTATACAGAAAACTTTATGCTTCTGCATTTCTCATCATGTTCTTTAACGGGAACGACTTCGTGACAGCTTACTTCTCTCATATAATCTGATCTCCTATCGGTTCAGCTGTCCGGCTCCAAAGCTACCTTCCACAGTTCCTCTTCCAAACTGTCTTTCAGCCTGAGGACAGTTCTCTCTTTTCGGACGGCTTCTCCTGTGTACTCCTCTTCTTCACAGCCTTTCTCTTCATAAGCTATTGATAATCATAGCCAGCCAGGCCTTTTTTGTCAAGATATTCACCGAATTTTCACAAACTCTTAAGAACTTCAGAAAGAAGCAGTTCTCTTTATCTGTTTTTATCGAAATAATTTCTGATAAATATGCAAATCCTCATCTTTAAACACGTTAAATATTACTCTTTTCATACCAGAGCCGGATAAATATTTATCAACTGTCTCTACTGCGATCTGCGCCGCCAATTTATTTGGAAAATGGAACTCTCCGGTAGAAATACAGCAAAACGCGATCGAATCAAGATGATTTTTTTCGGCAGTCCGAAGGCAGCTAAGATAGCAGGATTTCAGCTCTTCTTCCTGCTGTTTTGTCACTTTCACCCCAATGATCGGTCCTACCGTATGGATCACATGCTTTGCCGGAAGATTGTATCCCAAAGTGATCTTCGCTTTTCCGGTGGGCTCATCGTGTCCCTGCTCTTCCATCAGCCTGGCGCATTCATTTCTAAGCTGAATACCTGCTGCCGAGTGAATAGCATTGTCAATACAGCCATGGCAGGGCACAAAACATCCCAGCAGCTGTGAGTTTGCCGCATTGACTATGGCGTCCGCCGCAAGCCTTGTAATATCTCCCTGCCAAAGGGAAATACGGTCCCCGTTTTTTACGCTGCTGCAGGGGTATAGCTTTGCAATAACAGGAATCTCTTCTATATAAATAATCCCCTTTTCCTGAAGCTCCTCCCGAAGCAGTTCATCCTGGATCTTCAGAACTTCTTCATCCGCTTCCTTCGGCCACCGGACATTCATCAGACTTCTTAGCAGCCTTCGTTTTCCCCTCTCATCTACGGGTTCACCGACTGCATGATATCCTGGATTTTCTTTGATGAGCTGTTGGATGAGCCATGATACTTTTTCTGAATGTGTCATTCTTCTTCCTGTCCTTTCTTTTCCTACTACATAAAATCAAACAATGACAGCTGATTGTCGCGGCTGGATCTTATTTCCCGGTCCGTGATCGTTTCATCTCCCCGGAGATTCCCTATTAAAATGGGAGATTCCGGATCATGTTCCTTCTTTTTATTTTTCGCACTGAAAAGACTGGCCGTCGCATAACAGTATCTGCATCCATGGACGCAGGTATCATACATGCCTATATCAATACTTTCACAACATCCGCACTCCGGCCGCTGACCCTTGTCCTTCTTTAAGTCCAGCTTATATCCTGCAACTTCCTCCGCTTTCTTCCGGTCAATGCAGGCGGCATGCCTGATTCCTAGTGATTCCAGATTCATCTTTTCAGCACAGGTATATAATGGCAGATTGTATTTCGCCGCTATTTTTGCAAGTCCCTGCGCCACTTCTATTTTCTCTTCCTCCTCCATTTCCTGAAAAGGACATCCCTTATATGAATCCACAAAACTGAAAATACAGCGCGTAGTATATTTGTGAAGCCATTCACAGAGCATATCAAACTTTTCAATATGATAGGATAGCGAATATTTCTCTGTCAGGAGAATAGGATCAAAGCGGAAATCCACGCGCTTTTTCCCCAGCCTTTCACTTAACAGAATAAAGGTGGCAATGGAGTCCTCTGTCGTCGGCAGTCCCGGTTCAATCTCTTTTTCATAATCCGTCACTGTCATTTCAAAGTAATAGGAATATCCCAGCTGATCGATCATCCGCAGATACGGCAGCATAGGTTCCGGATTTTTGGTCCAGAACACAAAGCAGTCCACTGTCTGCGGAGACAGACGGATACGGCTTACTTTCTTTCTGTTATAAGGACTTGGCACCAGAATTTCTTCCGCCAGCAAACGGTTCATAAACCACTGCGGATACAGCGCCGGAATATCTGTCCTTCTGCTTGCACTGATAATCATATGTCCTCTCACTTTCTGCCGATAAAAGTAAACAAACCACTAAAAAGTACATAATTTATATAAATTATATCACATCCCTTTTCCCCCGACCAACAAAAGTTTGCATATCCTTTTTTCCTGCGCTATGATAGGTTTAGTAAAGAAAGAGAGGAGACTGTATGAAAAAATTACTTCTTGTATCCCTGTTTCAAAACGTCACTCATATTCTAAAAAAGGCAGAGCCAAAGCTAAAGGGAAAGACCATTGCCTATATCCCCACCGCCGCTCTTGTCGAAAACAGCGGCGATATGATCCAGGCTGAAATGCTTACTTTGTCCAATATGGGGCTGATCCCTGTCAAGCTGGAAATTTCTTCTGCTCCCTATGAAGTGATCGACCGCACTCTGTCTGAAAGTGACTTTCTGTTTGTCTCCGGCGGAAATACCTTCTTCCTTTTGCAGGAAATGAAAAGGACCGGAACAGACAAACTCCTGATCCGTGAAGTGGAAAAGGGAAAGCTGTATATCGGAGAGTCCGCCGGCGCTATTATCACCTCGCCGGATATCGGCTATTCCGCCGCCATGGATGCACCTGAAGCAGCTCCCCGGTTAACGGATCATTCCGGCCTTGACCTTGTTCCTTTCTATGTGGTTCCCCACTACAAAGGTTCCTTTCTTGGAAAGGAAGCACAGAACATCGAAGAAGAGTTCTCTCACTCTTTAAACTTAAAACTTCTCACTGACCATCAGGCTTTGCTGATAGAAGGTGAGCGTGAAACACTCTTCTGATTTCTGCCTGGTATTCTTAATGAACTTAACTGATCTGCTGCGGAAGCTTTGCCTGCATTTCTTCTCCCGGGCGAAGCTCTCCGCCTTTTATCACTTCTGCAAACACTCCCTGGGTAGGCATGATACATTCACCCATTCTCTGATAAATAGCGCAATGGGAATGGCATTCCTTTCCAATCTGAGTGATCTTCAATTCCACCGGGCCACAGTAGAGCATAGTTCCTACCGGAAGCGCCGCAAAATCCAGCCCTTCTACTACAAGATTTTCTCCAAAAGCTCCGTCCTCTACTCCCGCTCCTCTTTGATTAAACTCTTTTACCCGGTCATAGGACAAAAGGCTCACCTGGCGGTGCCACTTTCCTGCATGGGCATCCCCTTCTATTCCAAAATCTTTTATAAAGCGGGCAGATGAGACTGCCTTTTTTTCCACGCCGCGTACCGTACTGATACAGATTGCCTTTACTGTTCCCTTCAATTGTTCCATTGTCTGTTATCCTCCTATTGATGACATGGGATTTTCTTCTGTCATATCTGACGGTTTCTCAAAGCAATGAGCACACGCCTTTTCCCACACCGCATTTCTGATTGCTTCTTCTATGTTTTCTTCCCTGCACGCCGCCTCATCCAAAGAGCGCAGAATATGTTTCAGATCTATTCCGTCTTCATAGCAAAGACAGGTTTTCAAATATCCCTGTGCCGTCAGCCTCACCCTGTTGCAATCCTGGCAAAACTTCCCGTGAATGGCACTGATAAATCCGATATCTCCAAGAAATCCGGGAATATGATAATATCTGGCCGGGCCGCATCCGTGAACCCCGGGGCTTTCCTCCATATCGGGATACCGTTTCTTCATCTGCTCCAGCAGCTCCTTATGACTCATGGACTGGATACTCTTTCCAAGGCCGATGGGCATCATTTCTATGAAACGTACATCCACCGGCATCTCTTTTGCAAGCTTTGTCATCCCGATCCATCCGGCGCTCTGATCCGGTTTTGGAAATCCGCCTTCTTCCGCCATTTTCTCCCAATCCAAAGAAACTGCATTTATCTTAACTTTCACCCCGATATGCAGCGCTTTCTCCACCGCCTGAAGCACCGTTTTTATCTCTCCGCCGCCGGTGATCATGCGAAAAAGCTCTCTGTCCCTTGTGTCCATGCTGATATTGATTCCGTCCACTCCGGCTTCTTTCAAAGCCTCCAGATGTTCGGCAAGAAGGATCCCGTTTGTTGTCAGCGTCACAGTCTCAATACCGGGAACTTCCTTAAGACGTCTGATAAGTCCGGCACAGCCTTTTCTTACGAGGGGTTCGCCGCCTGTCACTTTAATGTGCCGGATTCCCAGCCTGGCCGCACACTGAACAACCATTATAATTTCTTCATAAGTGAGGATTTCAGCCATGGAAACCGTCTTAATTCCTTCCGGCATACAGTACCGGCAGCGCAGATTGCATCTGTCCGTAATAGATATCCTCAAATAATTGATCTCTCTGCCATATTGATCCTGCATATTTCATCCTCCCTTCCTCTGAAAATTTGCTATCCTGCCTAACGACATTCTATCACATAATTTTCATTTTTCCAGAATCCCGGCACATTTTTCTTTCCTCCCTTGCAGAAAGAAAACAAAGCCTATATAATAGCAGCGTCAGTGTACACCGGTACCGTTTTTATTGATAAGGAGATTTGATCCATGATTTTAAGAGAATATCAGCCTTCTGATTTAAAAGAAATTTTAGAATTGTTTTATCATACCGTTCACTCTGTAAATGCCAAAGACTATACTCCGCAGCAGCTGGATGCCTGGACAGGCGGCACTGCTTCTTTCGAAGCCTGGAATACTTCTCTTTTGGAGCATAAAACATTTGTGGCTGCTGAAGGCGGTATCATTATCGGATTCGGAGACATAGATAAAAAGGGGTACCTGGACAGACTGTATATCCACAAAGATTTCCAGCGCCGTGGCATTGCCTCCACTATCTGTGATGCTCTGGAATCTGCCGTCCAGGTACCCCTTATTACGACCCACGCTTCCATCACCGCCCGTCCTTTTTTTGAAAAACGTGGTTACCGCGTGGTAAAGGAGCAGACAGTGATGCGCATGGGCGTTTCACTTACAAATTATCTTATGGAGAAAGACTTCGGCGATTGATCCGGTAAACAGCAAGTCCCAGAGGTACCGTCAGAGCAAGCACCGGATAAAACATCTGAATGCTCACATTTCCATACAGGACTCCTCCAAGCATAGGTCCAAGAGACATTCCCAGATCCAGTCCAATATAATACGTACTGTTTGCCAGCCCTCTTTTTCCTTCTCCGGCAAGAAGAATGGCCTTTGACTGACAGGCTGAACACATCATCCCATAACCGCCCGCCATAAAAGCCGCTGCCAGGAGCATCGTGATATTGCGGTTCATCACGCCCAGCAGGATAATCCCTATCAGGGCGCTGCATGAACTTAAAATCATAAAAAAGGAAAACGGACGGCTGTCAAAAAGACTGGGTTGCACAGTACGGTATCGCAAACAGCATAATAATAAATGCAATAGGGAGCACCTTCTTTTCCACAACCTGTACTCTTCTTTTTTCCTGATTTTCTCTTTCTTCTTTCGATAGCGTCGGTTCCCCTTTGTTCTGAACAAACTGTATAACAACAACAATCAATATACTGAATGCGGCTGCTACCAGAAACGCCGGCCTGTAGCCGATCCTTTCATACAGACTGACACCCACAGCCGGAGCCGCCGCCATCGCCAGTGCGTTCATAGCGCCGTAAATTCCCATTCCGGAACCAATCTTTTCTTTCGGGAGCAGCGTGGACATCCAGGTGGAAATACAGACAGAGCAAAGGGAAAAACCTATTCCATTTACAATTCTGGCTGCCACAATAAAAAGAGGCGACTGTGCGGCTGCGTATCCCACACTGGCCGCTGCCATTAATACTGCACCAATAAAAGACAGCTTATATTTACTGATTTTATCAGTAAGATTTCCAACAAAAGGGCGGCAAAAAAGGGAACAAATATTCATGAGTCCTCCGATCACTCCCATCAAAGCCGCACTTGCGCCCAAATTTTCCGAAAATCCTGTAATAAGAGGCGTCACAAGCATAGGACTTGCAAAATAAAAAAATCCCGAAATCAAAATCAGGATCCTGTCTCTCGTAACTATGTTCTGTTTCAAAAAAATACTCTCCCTTCCCGGCATATCTTGCCTTTCACATCAATGTGCAAAGAAAGACGCAGCCTAAACCGCATCTCTTCTTTGCACACTGCCATGTTCCCTTAAAATCATTCAAAATTCTTTTCAATCAACGCACAGTATTCCTGAAATGCAGCTTCCTCCGCAAACACAGACTGGAGCGCATCTCTTATTCCTTTGTAATACCAGCCGATCATCTTTTTATCTTTCATGCGAAAACGGTTCCAAAGGTCTTCCCCGACTTTAGGGTAATCCCTGTCTATGTCTCTCATATTTGACAGTTTATCTGCCAGAGCGATCATCTGCACCTCTCTTGGGGCCTGTCCGATTGAATGGATGGTTGCGCTTTTCCTTTCCATCCATGTCTTTGATTTATCTTCGCTCTCCCCCAGCACCATACCGGCTACTCTGGGGGAAAATTCCAGCGCCAGGACATCTGCCGTGACTCCCTCACAATCCTCTATGGTATCATGCAACACTGCAGCGCTGATAATTTCTTCATCCTTCGTCATTCCTGCCACGATTTCTCCCACTTCAATCGGATGGACGATATAAGGACGCCTTGTGCCTTTCCTTAGCTGTCCCTCATGCGCCTTTGTCGCAAATTGAATTGCCCGCTCTATCATATTCATACCTCTTTTTCATCCTCTGAATCCACTTTACATGCCTACATCATAGCACCTGTACTGATAAATAGCAACGCATAAATGACCTGCAATCAGATGAATTTCCCGTCAAAATGTGTTACTATGTTATATATTGGACAGCAGATCCTTCTGCTGCCCTTCTGATCTTTTCAAAAAGGAGCTGTCATATGAAAACATACACTTCTTCTGCCGAACATTTTGTGTTGATTACCGGGGCTTCCCGCGGCATCGGAAGAGCATGCGCCCTTCTTTTTGCCCGTATGGGATGGCATATTTTTCTCAACTGCCGCCGCTCTTTCCTGGAGCTTCAGGAAGTAGAAAAGAAGATCCAAAGCGAAACTCCCGGAAGCTGCACGATTCTCCCCGGTGATGTGGGGAACCCCGAAGATGTGCGGCAGATCTTTGATGCAATTTATCAGATATGTCCCTGCCTGGATGTTCTCATCAACAACGCCGGCATCGCCCACATCGGGCTTCTCACGGATATGACTGATCAGCAGTGGCAGGATATTATCAACACAAATCTTTCTTCTGTATTTTATTGCTGCCGCAGTGCCGTTCCCCCTATGATAACAAGAAAACAGGGTCGGATCATCAATATTTCTTCCATGTGGGGAACCAGCGGCGCTTCCTGCGAAGCTGCCTATTCCGCTTCCAAATCAGGAGTGCACGGTCTGACACGGGCGCTGGCAAAAGAGCTGGCCCCCAGCAACATTCAGGTAAACGCTGTCGCATGCGGCGTCATTGATACTGCCATGAACAGCCAGTTGGACGCCAGGGAACGGCAGACTCTGGAAGAAGATATCCCTTCCGGCAGATTCGGCCGCCCTGAAGAAGTCGCCCGGCTTGTCTGGGATCTTTCCCAAGCTCCCGATTATCTCACCGGACAGATCATAGGAATAGACGGAGGGTATATCTGATGATATACCCTCCATTTTTTCTTCTTTTTTATTTTACCAGCCTCTGGATTTTTTTACTCTCCTCTGTACCCGCTGCGCCGAGAAGCTCAAAAAGCAGGGCTTCATATGTTGTCAGCACAGCCCCTTCCTCCTGTGCGCGCAGAATCGCCATCTCTTTGTCCGTATCTTTTCTGCTGGAAATGCAGTCTGTCACAAGAACCGGAATATATCCGTGCGCGCGCAGATCGATCAAAGTCTGGAGCACACAGATATGGGCCTCGATTCCGCACAGGATAATATATTTCTTCTCCTGTATGGACGGACATTCTTTTAGAACATCTTCATAAGCGCTGAAGCGGATCTTCTCCACAAATTCCTCTGTACGGGCAGCCTCCCTGATCTCCTTTACAGTGGCCCCCAGCCCCCTGGTATACTGCTGGGTCAGAAATACAGGCACATCCAAAGTGCAAAGTCCTGCAAGAAGGATCGATGAATTTTCGATGAGACCTTCTTTTCCCGACATTGCCGGAACCAGTTTTTCCTGGTAATCAATTACAATTGCTGCTGTATGTTCGCGTTCTATTTTCATATCTACTCCATCTCCAATACAACCGGGCAGTGATCCGAGCCCATGATATCTGTCAATATTTCTGCATTTTTCAAGCGGTTTTCCAGACAAGCAGACACACAGAAATAATCAATGCGCCACCCTGCATTCTTCTCTCTTGCTTTAAACCGGTAGGACCACCAGGAATAAATACCCTCCTGATCCGGATAAAAATAGCGGAAGGTATCAATGAATCCTGCATCCAGAAGGGCGGTAAATTTCTCCCTCTCCTCGTCAGTAAAACCTGCATTCTTTCGGTTTGTCTTAGGATTTTTCAGATCGATCTCCTTATGAGCCACATTCAGATCTCCACAGAAAACAACCGGCTTTTTCTCTTCCAGCTTCTTCAGATAAGCCAGGAAATCTTCTTCCCAATGCATCCGATACGGCAGCCTGGCCAGCTCATTCTGTGAATTGGGAGTATATACCGTAATAAAATAGTAGTCAGGAAACTCCAGAGTGATTACCCGGCCTTCCTGATCGTGCTCTTCTATTCCGATTCCATAGGATACAGAAATGGGTTCCTCCCTGGTAAATACCGCTGTGCCGGAATACCCCTTCTTCACCGCATAGTTCCAATACTGGTGATATCCCGGTGTTTCAAGGACAAGCTGTCCCTCCTGCATTTTTGTCTCCTGTATACAGAAAATATCTGCGTCCGCTTCTTTAAAAAAATCCATGAAGCCTTTCTGCACACACGCGCGGATCCCATTTACATTCCATGAAACAAATTTCATCTTTTGTTCTCCCTTCTGTCGTATCTGCCTGTGGCAGGCGGCAGTTAATAATATACTTTTCTTAAAAACAATCCCCTGGCCGGAGCAAGGAATCCGGCAAGACTTCTGTCCTCCGCTGCGATCACTACCGGAAGCTTGGATGCATCTCTCCTGCCTGTCCCCACTTCCAGCAGCGTTCCTGTCAGGATCCGCACCATATGATACAAAAATCCCGAACCATAGTAGGTAATCCGCACCTTTTCTCCGGAACGTACGATCTTGATATTATAAATTTTACGTACGGTATCATTTGTATCTTTATTATCTGTAAAACTGACAAAATTCTTGACGCCGATCAGATATTTTGTCGCATCTCTCATTGCCTCTATATCCAGTTTTTCGGGATAATGATAACAATATCTGCGGGAAAATACATCCGGCTTCTCCCTGCAGTCAATATAGTATTCATACTTTTTTCCCTTTGCGCTTTTTCGGGCATGGAAATTGTTTTTCACCAGCTCTACTTTCAAGATACGGATATCTTCCGGCAGATAGCGATTCAGAGATTCCTTCAATTCTTCCGGATCGTAGAGTCCTGACAACTTTACACTGGCCACCTGTCCTCTGGCGTGTACGCCGCTATCTGTCCTCCCGGATCCGTCCACCTGAACCCGGTATCCCACAATTTTTCCAAGGCTCCACTCTATGATATACTGGATCGTATTGTCTGTGGTCGCCTGCCGCTGCCATCCCTGGTAACGGCTGCCGTCATAGGCAATCGTCAGCTTATAGTTTCTCATATCACTCACCCAATCTATCTGAATTTCCATTGAAATTTTTATAACAAAAGAAGAAGCCATTTCATGCTTCTTCTTTTATCTTATCACTTTCCCCGGGGATACGCAATTCATTTCTTAAGCATTTCCCCGATCCAGAATTTTCTTTATTTCATCCATGAATGTGTTGACATCTTTAAATTCACGATATACGGAAGCGAATCTGACATAGGCCACTTCATCCAGTTTTTTCAGCTCATCCATTACGATCTCTCCAATCGTGCTGCTGGGAATTTCTTTTTCCTCAAGGCTGAAAATTTCTGTTTCAATGTGATCGATACATTTCTGTATCTCTTCTGCTGAAACCGGCCGTTTATAGCAGGCACGAAGTACTCCCGATTCTATTTTCCCGCGGTTATACTGCTCTCTGTTATTATCCTTCTTAATGATGATCAGAGGGATCGTTTCGACTTTTTCATATGTAGTGAACCGTTTTCCGCAGACGTCGCAGGAACGTCTTCTGCGAATGGAATTTCCGTCCTCCGCCGGTCTGGAATCGATCACTCTGGTATCCGGATGGCTGCAATATGGGCATTTCATCTTGGCTTACGTCCTTTCTTCTGATTATATCTCCAGTATATAACCCCCGAATAGAAATTGTCAATTTTTTTACTTTTGTCTGTGGTGTTTTTCTTCATGTACTTCTACCAGAATAATATCCGGACCGATTTTCTGGATGCAGCAAAACGGAATTACATATTCCCCGCCGTCTCCAAACCATCCGCACAATTTCCCCCCTTTGGGGACAATAATGGATTCTATACATCCGCTGCATTCATCAAAGACAAGATCCGCCACATACCCTAACTTTCTGCAGTCGCATGCATTGATCACTTCTTTTTGCTGAAAGTCGCAAAGCCGCATTTTATCACCTCTTCTGCTATTTTATGCAAAAAAGGCAAATAGGTGTTAAGGCGCCATCACTTTTTCACTTTTAAAGGCACGGGCAATACAAGCTGTAAGTACTCCTCCTACAACCAGTGTTTCCGCCAGCGTTACTATATACTGCATCACCGTAATGTCTTTTGCCAGGATTCCCTGCAGCGCCAGTGCACTGTTGTAGATCGGAATGTAATACCTGGAAGGATCCGGCGTTCCGGTCTGGAACATAGTGAGAAGTCCGATTACAAGGACAAGCATATAAACCGGCGTAATATAGCTGGTTGCCTCTTTTGTTGTCTTCGCAAATACGGAAATAAGCGCTACAATAGCTGCATATAAAAATGCGATTGCAACAAGGAGAAGAGCCAGCATAACCGTCTGTTCCACATCCATCTGCAGATTCAGGCTTCCGCCGCTTGTTCCTGTCATGGATCTCATCATCAGCGGCATGCAGATAACCATTACTGCTACATAGATCAGGGAAGAAATCCCCGATATTACCATAAGGGCAAATACTTTTCCAAGTACAATAGAAGTCCGCTTGATAGGAGCGACCAAAAGGCTCGCCATAGTTCCCCGCTCTTTTTCACCGGCAATCATATCTGCACCGATTCCCATAGCTCCTGCAAACAGCAGTATTGTAATAAAGTAAGGAAGCATCAGCCCAAGGGCTTTTCCGCTTGCTTTATCCTCATCCTGTATTTCCATCCTGTCATTGTCTGAATTTACGGTGAATACTATAGTTGCCTCCGCATTTCCCATTCTTCCTGCCAGAAGCACCTGACGGTAAGCTTCCAGAGTTCCTCCTGAAATCTCCTGGTAAGCCTGTGCAGAATAATCTTCTGATGGATTATAGTAAGTCTTGATCTGTGGAATCTCATCTCCCGACTCGTACTGACTGATCGCAGAATCAAAATTTTCCGGAAATTCAATAATTAGATCGGCCGTTCCCTGCAGGATTTCATCTTCTGCCTGCTTTCTTTGTCCGTCATTTTTCACCTCTTTCAGATCGTAATCATACTCGCCTGACTCTAAAAACGCCTGAAAAGTTTCCGGCTGATTCTGAATATAGACAATTTCCTGATGTTCTTCCAGATCCTCTTCCATATTCTCTGCAAGATTACTGATGATCGTAAGAATCACTACCATGATAAGAACCGGCAGCAGAAAGACAGAAAATACCATTTTCCGGTCTTTAAAAATTCTCGCCATCTCTTTTCCGAAAATCTGTTTTATGCCGTTCATCTACATCTCCCCCTTCCCTGCTGCTGTATACAATTGAAAGAACGCGTCTTCAAGATCATGGGCTCCCGTGCAGGAAAGGAGTTCATGAAGCGTCCCCTCCGCTTCTTTCTTTCCATCAATGATCATGCCGATGCGGTCACAAAGCTTTTCTGCTTCTGACATAATATGCGTAGAAATGATCACTAATTTTCCTTCTTCCTTCAATTTCTTCAGATAATCTGTCACGCCTCTGGCAGTCACAATATCAAGACCGTTTGTAGGCTCGTCAAAAATAACGATATCCGGATCATGTACCAGACTTACTGCAATGGCAGCTTTCTGTTTCATACCGGTGGACAGCTCTTTGATCCTCTTATGAGCAAACTCTTCAATTCCAAAATAAGAGAAAAGTTCCTGTCTTCTCTTTTCCAGCATGTCTTCCGGCACCTTATGGAGTCTTCCGAAAAACCGGAACATATAATCCGGGTCAAACTGCTCGTCCAGTTTAATATCACTTGTCAGGAAACCGATACGCCTCTGTACCTCCTCCGGCTCCTCCTGAACCTCATGCCCATCTACATAAATCTGCCCCTCTGTGGGTTTAATGATCGTTGAAATACAACGCAGGGTTGTCGTTTTCCCTGCCCCATTCGGACCCAGGAGACCATATATTTCTCCCGGCTTTGCAGTGAGACTTAAACCGTCCACCGCTCTTTTATACGGATCTTTTGTATGAGATTCCGCCATCTGTTTCTTGTTCAGCTTATAAATTTTTGTCAGATTCTTAATCTCAACCATGTCTGCTCTCCTCCCTCTATTGTGCCACTGACTTAATACAAGTATATACCCTCCCCCGAGAAATTTGTCAATAGAAAAATGTATTCTGTTAAAAAAAACACTCTGCCATCTGCAATTTCCGCATTCTGACAGAGTGTTTTCTTTTGTTTTTTATTTTCTCAAACCAGGTACTCTTATTTTATGATCGTTCCTGTTCTTCCCCGCAGTCCGTCTTTCAGTTTTTCCAGAGAAGTAATCAGGGCGATCCTTCCTTCCCGCTTTTCAATAAATTCCACAGAAGCCCGGAATTTCGGCAGCATATTATGTTTGCCAAAATGCCCTTCTGCCATATATTGTTTTGCTTCTGCCACGGAAATGCATCCGATCTCCGACTCATTTGGCGTATCAAGATTAATTCTTACTTTCTCTACACTTGTGAGAATGATCAGCTCATCCGCGTCAATCTCTTCTGCCAACTTGCCTGCTGCCAGGTCTTTTTCAATGACGGCACTTGCTCCTTTCAGACGATGATCCAGCTGCATTACAGGGATTCCGCCTCCGCCGCATGCAATAACCAACTGTCCGGCATCAATTAATGTTTTTATTGCATCAATCTCTACGATCTTTACCGGGTTGGGTGCTGAAACGACCCGGCGGAAACCTTTGCCCGGCTCTTCCACCACATAGTTTCCTTTCTTTTTCTCCTCTTCCGCTTCTTCTTTCGTCATATAACGCCCCAGTACTTTTGTAGGAGTATAGAACGCTTCATCATAGGGATCAACAATCACCTGTGTAAGGATTGTGCTGACTGTGCGATAAATCCCCCGGTTCAACAACTCTTCCCGGATGGCATTTTGTAAGTCGTACCCAATATACCCCTGGCTCATGGCTGAGCAGACAGACATTGGAGCCGGAGTATAATCCTGATGCACCTTTCCAAATTCGTTCATTGCAGTATGGATCATCCCCACCTGCGGGGCATTGCTGTGCGTGATCGCAACCTGATATCCTTCCTCCACCAATCCGGCAATTGCTTTGGCAGTATGCTTTACCGCCTCTTTTTGTTCTGGCAATGTGGTTCCCAGCGCCCGATGTCCCAGGGCAACTACAACTCGTTTCTTCATATATGTGTCTCCTTTGAATTTCCACGTATTTTTCACTGTTGGAATAACTGTTGAAATATAAGAGAATTATATTATTTTTCATGTAAAATTGCAACTTCTATTCCTTTTTCCCATAAGATTTTCATAATCATTCAGCCTTGATTTTTCTCACAGTCATGCTATACTTTTCTTATGGGGTATTAGCGCAGTTGGGAGCGCGTCACACTGGCAGTGTGAAGGTCACGGGTTCAAGTCCCGTATACTCCATTTTTTGATGCCTTTTATTATTTGCTGATATTCCACATACCGCAACTCTCACAGTTTCTTCTTTTTTCTTAGCAAATGTCTTACTCCGATTCCAATACCTGCCGCTGCCGGCAGCGCAAGGAAAAAAGTCACCGGATCTGCTGCATTGCTGCTGTCTTTTTCTTTCTTTTGTTCATCCTTTTCAAATACTTCCCTCTCCAGTCCGAGTGCCTTTTGAACCGGTCCTAAAAGTTTTTGAACCGCCGTCTCTTCCGGCACAATTTCGATCATCACTGTCTCCACTGCCTGATTCTTCGCTTCATCTTCCGCCTGGACTTCGATCTCGTAAATACCGGCACCTCTCACATTCACAGAATGGCTCCGGCTCTTTTCCGCCAGCACTTCTCTCTTTCCATTTACCTTAACTGCCGTAAGCCAGTCTTTCTCTCCTCGGATACGAATATCGGCATTGGCTTCTGTCTCATACGATTTCCCGTCTGTGATTCCCCGGATCAAAATATCCGGAGCTGTGTGATCGATGGTAAAATCAGCCCTCGCTTCCGACCGGTTACCTGCCTGATCTACGGCTTCTACCTTCATCTGATGCCTGCCTTCTTTTGTCAGAGACTGTCCCGGAAAATAAAATCTGCCATCTACCGTCATAGTGCAGGAGCAACTGGTAAAGTCCTGTATATATTCTGTCTCTGGATAATTCCAACAAAATTCTTTAAGATACCTTCCATCCATTTCACTGACTTTTGAGATTACAGGTGCCTTTTTGTCAATGACAATCTGTGCCTTTGCCCCGGCTGCAAATCCCGCCATATCCTCTGCCTGAAGTTCCAGCTGATATTTTCCTTCCTCTGTCAGCTTCTGACGATAAACCTTCTTTCCTTTCTCTTCAGACCAGCCTTTGTTTTTGCTTAATGTTTCTTTTCCTTCCGGATCGCTTCTCACAATACGCACATCTGCTGTCTTTAACAGATTATCATCGGAAACCGTAAAAACAACTTCTGTATCCTTCCCCGTAACCGTATAATCTGCCACACCCTTTATTTCAGCAATAGGGAAAGCACGGTCAATAAAGACCCTGCCCTCCCAGCTTGCGGCATTTCCGGCATAATCCCAGGCCACTATGCGGATAGCAACTGCCTTGCCGCCGCTGGAATGCTCTCGGATCCGAAATTCCGCCTTCTCTTCTGCCGCATTTACTCCATCAATATTTTCTGTTTTCTGTCCATTTACATAGCACACAATGTTTTTTACCCCACTTCCCAAGGCTCCGTCTTCTGCTGTCACCTTCGCACAGGCTTCGTACTGATGCCAGGCTGTATCCGGAAGCTGCACCGCCATTATTGGTGCTGTTGTATCAACTTTAAATTCAATTTGCTGATGCCGGATCTTTTTCCCTTCATCTTCCATCCATATTTCCAGAATACTGGTCCCTTCCTGAAATTCCTCCGGAGAGATCACCGCAACGCTTCCCCCTTCCTTCAGACGTCCTTCCTTTTTTCTGTCTCCGGACTGGAGAGAAAATACTGTCTCCCCTCTTTTCCCCGGATGTGTGATCTTTACAGTTGGAGGCGCCGTATAATACAAAGTCTCTCCTTCCGGCTTCTCATACTCTACCCGGTAGAGGACAAGGGGATCCGGCTCGGCTTCCTCCCCTTCTTCCTCTTCCCCATTCTCCTGCTCCTCCCCAATCTCCCGGACATCCCGGCTGTCCGGATCCTGGGCAAAAATGTCCTGCTGCCGGTACAAAACCGCCAAAAGCAGAATAAGTACCAGAAGCTGCCCTGCTATCTTCCTACCCATACATTCTCTCCTTCCACTTTTATATCATAGATTGCCTTCAGCTTCTTAAATTCTTCGTCTGAAGCAATTCCGGGAACCTCCTTCAGATATTTCTGTATGGTCTGCGCACATATCTGCCGATCCGTGCCGCTGTTCTGACACTGCATACGGATAAACTGTATCCGAAGCGTCCCGGAATCCTTTAACTCTTCTATGCCCTGACTGCAGACCTCCCACGCTTTTTCCTGATCGTTGTTCTTTTCATATAGAAGCACCAGCTTTTCATAGATCTGTTCCCTTTGCTCTGAACTTTCCTCCATATCCAGAAGCTCTTCATATACTCCGGCAGCCTTCCCGGCTTCCTGCAGCTGTTCATATGCCGCTGCCAGCTCTCTTAAAATCTCCTTCTGTTTTCGGCCTTCCTCGTCTTTCTCCTTCCATTCTTCCAGTTCCAGACAATGTGTGCTGATCTCTATGATCTGTCTTTTGGCGCTTTCTGTTGTCAGATGCCTGTATCCCCTAAGCAGACTGTAATAATAACGAAAGTCTTCCCTGTCCGGTATCTGCTCTTCTATCTGCCCCAGGAGATCTGCCAGCTCTTTTTCTTCCATTTCCTCCCCGGAAGCCAGATAGGCGGAAAGTTTTTCATAGCATGCGCCGAGAGGTTCCGTCTTTGCTGCCCCGGCAAAAATTTCTCTGCTTTTTTCATAGTCTTCCAGATCGAGAAAATACAGAAATCCCAGGTCAAATCTAAGTTTTGTCTCCTCCTGTCTGTCTAAAGTATCTTCTGCCTGCCTCGGTTTCTCACTTTCCCGATTCTCTGTCTGATTTTGCGCTTCTCTTTCCAGCTGTTTTTTCATTCTGCCTTTGCCGTCCAATACACTTCTCCCCGCGCCGAAAAAAAGGATCAGCAACACTGCTGCCAATATTGGAAAGAGCAGCTTTTTCTTTGATATTCTTTTATTCTCACTTTGTATTTTGGAAAATTGATCTGATATTTCTTGAAAATTATGATACTGTTTTTTGAATTTTCTTTCAGTCTCCCGACCGGGATCCTGACTTAAACATACGGCAATGATCCTTTGAAGTCTCCGCCTGTCCCTCCTGCGTATGGGAGGCGCGGTATCTGCTGCCGCAAAAACATACTGATAAGTTCTTCCCAGACTATAAATATCGTCTGACATACTGATTCTTTGGTAATGCTTGTTATCTTCTCTCTGGAAACTTTCCCGCACTTCCCGCCTTCTCATCTTTTTCAAAAGCTCTTTTTGCTTTCCGCTTTCCAGATTAAGAAGATGTACCGTTCCTTCAGGACCGATAATAATGCTGAAAGGGTTCACATACTGAAAACAGGGATTCCCCCGGCATCGATGGAATTTCTCCAATTCTCTCGGAATCTCTTTCATCCAGCGAAGAAGAAGCTCCTGTGGCACAACAGGGTGGTGTTTCAAATACGCTGCAAGGGTCACTCCCCCAACGCAGTCCGTACTGGCGTAGCACCGCCCCTGATTTTCCACAAGCTTCCACACTTCATATTCTGTCTGTTCCTGCATCCGTTCACCTCCTATTTACATAATTTTTATTATATGTTAACTTATTTGTTGTTCGGATGCAAGCATTTTTTTCATTTTTCTAATGATCCGTTTCAAGATTCTGCTGCTGAAGTTTTTTCATCTGTTGCATTTCCCGCCGGATCAGTATAACAGTTGTAATAAAAGCAATGGTATCTGCTGCCGGTCCGGCATACAGGATTCCGTCAAGCCCCATAAACAGCGGAAGGATCAGAATGAAAGGAATCAGAAAAATGACCTGCCTTGTCATAGACAGTACAAGACCTTTTACCGGTTTCCCAATGGCTGAAAAGAAATTAGATGAAATAACCTGGACTCCATTTGCAATTACCATAAAAAGGAAAATCCTCATAAACCGCACTGCAAATTCAAAATACAATTGATCTCCCGTTCCAAAAAGAGAAATGATCTGATAGGGGAAGAATTGAAACAGGATAAATCCAACTGCTGATATGGCCAGATTGGCTCCGATCGCCAGCTTGTATGTCTGCCGCACCCTGTCGTACTGTTTCGCCCCATAATTGAAACCGATAATGGGCTGCGACCCCTGAGAGATTCCGATCACAAAAGCAAGAAGGATCGCGTTTGTCTTCATTACAATCCCACAGGCAGCCAAAGGAATTTCCATGCCGTAAGCCGAATCTGCCCCATAGAAGGTCAGAGAATTATTCAGCACAATCTGAACAAAAGTAATAGCCAGCTGATTTAAACTGTTGCTCATTCCAAGAGATGCTGTTTTTCCACACTCCTTCGGAATCAACCGTATGTCTTTTCCTTTGATTTCCACACTTTTGAATTTCCGGATATACAAAACTGCTGCAATAAATGAACAGAACTGGCCGATGATCGTCGCCCAGGCTGCCCCTGCAACTCCCAGATGAAAAACAAAAATAAAGATCGGGTCAAGGATCGTATTGATAACCGCACCGATCAGCATACACGTCATGGAATATTTGGGACTTCCGTCAGCCCTTGCCAAATTGCTCATGCCATTCGTCACGATCAAAAAAGGCATGCCAAGTGCGATAATCCGCGTATATTCTTTCGCATAGGGCATAATCTCCGCGGTGGCTCCAAAAACAGTCAGGAGAGGATCCAGAAAAATCTCAATTACTATAGCATATATGATGCCAAAAACAACCATCATACTGATTCCGTTCCCTACCACCCGAGCTGCGTCTTCCTTCTCTCCGGCTCCCAGATGAAGGGAAAACCGCGAAGCGCTTCCAATACCGATCAAAAGGGCAATGGCAAGACAAATGGTCGTAAGGGGGTAAGAAACATTTGTTGCCGCGTTTCCGAGATATCCGACCCCCTGCCCGATAAAAATCTGATCCACGATATTGTAAAGCGAACTCACTACCATGGCGATAATGCTTGGAATCGCAAATCCTCTTAGAAGTTTTGATATTTTTTCGTATCCCAATGGGTTCTCTTGTTTTGTCATTGTCTCATTCCTTATCTTTATTCTTTCATTTTTATAATCTGTACAGCTCCGATCCTCCGGGCTTCCTCCTCTTTATGAGTCACAAAGATCACCGTTCGTCCTGTACATTTCTCTTTTGTATATTCTATTACTTTCTGCTCTGTCTCCTTATCCAGTCCCCTAAAAGGCTCATCCAGAAACAGGATGTCATAGGGCGCAAGAAGGGCACGCAGGATTGCCACCCTTCGTTTCATTCCTCCCGACAGCTGGCTGACCATCTGATCTTCACTTCCGGTTAGATCTACTGCCCTCATTTCCCGCAGGATTTCTTCTCTCGTCTTTTCCGGACAGACAAGGCGGATATTTGCCAGCACACTTAAATTTTCACACAGCCTGTCCTCCTGAAAGACAGCGCTTTTTCTTAAACCTCCCATCCCCCGGCATTCTCCCTCGTCTGCTGTCTCTAATCCCATCATGATCCTAAGGAGGGTTGTTTTTCCGCAGCCTGATCTTCCCATAATGCAGGTTATTTTTCCCCGCTCTGCTTCCATGGAAAATTCCTTCAGCACCTGATTGCTTCCATAACGTTTTCCAAGCCCTGTCACTTTTACTGCTGTTTTTTTCATCTGCTTTGTTTTCTCCTTCTGCATACGGATTACCTTTTATCCATACTGTTCAAATATTTCACAAGGACATCGATCAGTTTTAAAAACCCCTTTTCAAAGAACACACTGATACAGATGATCACTATAGTCCATGCAAAGAGTTCCGCTGTATCCAGATAGATTTTTGCGTTATACAGATTCTCTCCGATGGAGTTTTGGGGAATACCGATCACTTCCGCCGCCACTCCTGCCTTCCAGCATAGTCCCAGTCCCAGAGAGCACCCTGTCCGGAAAAAGGGCATGATCTGTGAAAGATAGATCCACCGCACTCTTTGCATGGCAGGAATCTGAAATACATCTGCCATTTCTTTCAGCTGAACATCCATATGGCTGATCCCGTCCAGAACATTGGTATAAATAATAGGAAATACCATTAAAAAGGAAATGACAACAGAAAGATTGCGCGAAGATACCCAGATCAGCACAAGAATTACAAATGAAGCTACCGGGATAGATTTCACTGTCACAATAAACGGTTCCAGAAATTCCCGGACTCTCCGTGACACTGCTGCAAGGGCTGCCAGACCGGTCCCTGTCACAACTGCCAGCAGAAATCCGCCCATGATCCGAAGCAGCGAGGATGCAATAGACAGCCAAAATTCACTTTTTGCCGCCAGTTTTACAAGGGCAGACAGAACAGTGACAGGAGACACCAGAAGTATCTCCTGTCCGATCCACATACTCACGGCCTGCCAGATTACAAGCCATACGGCTACTGCCCATATTTTTATTTTTCTTTTATTCTTATTCTTCTGTGTAGTAGAAGTCATCGTTCGGCAGTTTTCCTCCTACAGACTCCGGATTCTGTTCCAGTAAAACGGACAGATATCCGGAGAGTTTCTCCTTCATTTCATCTCCGTCTATATAAGTGATATTACATTCAGGAAGCGCTTTTTCGGCCACATCAGCAGTTACAATCTCATACTGTCCTACAAGCTGTGCTGCTTCCTTTGTATTTTCATTTACATACTCTACGGAAGTCTCATAACGCTCCATAAAATCAGCAACAGCTTCCGGATGCTCCTTGGCAAACTCGCTGCGCACCACAACGACTCCGGTAAGAAGTGCACTTTGCTCCTCTTCTTCTCCCTGAAGTTTATCCCACTCTTCTGTCAGATCTAATGCCACCTTCAGATTCGGATTCTTGGCCATAGCTGTCGTGACAAAGGGCTGTGGAAGCATTGCGATCCCTGCTGCATCCTGGGCAAGAGCTGCCACACATTCGGAATGTTCGCTTTTCCACTCAATCGTCACATCTGCCGCAGGATCAATTCCATTTTGTTCCAGAATATAATTCAGCGCATATTCGGGAGTGGCTCCCTTTCCGCTGGCATAGATCGTCTTTCCTTTCAGATCTGCCGCAGATTGAATCGAATCTCCATTTTCTACAATATAAAGAACGCCCAGCGTATTGATCGCAAGCACCTTTACATCGCCTTCCGTTTTGTTATAAAGCACAGATGCTACATTCGCCGGGACTGCGGCAATATCGGTTTTCCCCTGTGAAATTGCAGGAGTCACCTCATCAATGGATGCGGCAATATTAAAATGATAGTTTTCTGTATCAATCTCTCCTTTGTCAGACTCGTCCATCATCCTTACCATTCCCATGGCAGTGGGACCTTTCAGAGCCGTAACATTGACATCTACCGGTTCGGCTTCCGTCTCCTGCTTCGTTTCCTCTGTTGTCTGTGTGGCCTCTGTATTATTTCCACAGCCTGCCAGCATACTGGCCGTCATTGTCAATGCCAGAAAGGCCGCTGCTGCTTTTTTCATTTTCATGATCCGTCTCCTCCTTCTCCCTCATCGTATCGACGCTATTATATCCCTTTTTCCGAATATTTGTAAAGGGACAAAAAGAGTTCCGCAAGCGGAACTCTCATTGGTCTTTCTATTTTACAGATTATATGGCCGGAACAAATGTCTTGGGATTCCGTCTACCATAACCGGTGATACATCACCCTGGATCAGCGGACGAACATAAGCGACAAACTCATCTGTCACGCCTGTTCCCTCTGCATTTACCCATTCTCTTGGAACGAGTTTTTCATCGTTGGCAATCTTATGAACATCCTTTACTTCTGTTCCGCACTGGTATGGATCATCAGACAGTCTCTGGAGCACTACCATTTTTCCTGAATCTCCTTCATCTGCAGCCTTTACTGCCGCACCACCCACCTGATATGCTTCCAGGATATCCACTCTGGACGCTGCGTGGGAAGCAGAACGCTGAAGGGTGCTAAGTTCAATTGCCCTTGTCTTACATCCGATCTCACCGGCAATAAAGTTGGCAAGATAGGACGCTGTTCCGGACAGCTGCTTATGACCGAACGCATCTACAAAGTCAACACTGTTTCCAAGCTCACATACATAAGTTCCGTCTTCGGTGCGGATTCCTTCTGAAACTGCAACTACAACAGACGGTTTCTGGGAAAGCAGCTCTTTTACCTTTGCGCTGAATGCCTGCAGGTCAAAAGAAAGCTCCGGCAGATAGATCAGATCCGGTCCCTCGCAGTCCTCTCCTTTGGAAAGCGCCGCCGCTCCAGTCAGCCAGCCTGCATTTCTTCCCATAATTTCTACAATACTTACCAGCCCTTTACTGTATTCCAGACAGAAACTGTCCCGGATGATTTCTTTTACAGAAGTGCCAATATATTTTGCCGCACTTCCGTAACCCGGCGTATGGTCTGTCAGGGCAAGGTCATTGTCAATTGTTTTCGGGCAGCCGATGAAACGGGTCGGATGTCCTGTCACAATAGCATAATCGGACAGCTTTTTGATCGTATCCATGGAGTCGTTTCCTCCGATATAAATAAAGGCTTCGATATCCAGCTTATCCAATATTCCAAAGATTTTTTCATATACCGCTCTGTCTTCATGGATCTCCGGGAGTTTATATCTGCAGGATCCAAGGAACGCTGCCGGTGTCCTCTTTAAAAGCTCTGCGTCAAGTTCTGTCGTAATATATTCGGAAAGATCCAGATATCTCTCCTGAAGGAGTCCCTGTACACCGTGGAGCATGCCGTACACTTTGTTGGCTCCTCTGTCTTTCGCTGTACGATATACTCCTGCAAGACTGGAATTGATTGCCGCTGTAGGTCCTCCTGATTGTCCTACGATTACATTTCGTCTCATAATTTTACCTCCGTCCTATACCTCAATAAACCTATTTTAGTATATTTCAACATATTTGTCCACAAAAACAATTTATATTTGTGTATTTTAACAATCAATCCTCTTTTGCCCAGCCATAAGAATACCGCACTGCTCTTTTCCAGCCTTTCAGTTTTTCTTCTCTTTGCTCTGCAGAAATCTGAGGAGTAAATACCCGGTCTGACGCCCATTTTTCCCGGATTTCCTCCTGACTGCTCCAAAAGCCTGCTGCCAGCCCTGCCAGGTAGGCTGCTCCCATCGCTGTTGTCTCTACGCATTTCGGCCTGTTTACCGGCGCCCCGCTTAAGTCTGCCTGCACCTGCATAAGGAAGTTATTTGCACTGGCTCCGCCGTCTACTTTCAGAGCGCTTAAGGTAATGCCGGAATCTGCCTCCATGGCTTTCAGCACATCATTGACCTGATAGGCAAGGGATTCCAAAGTTGCACGGATAATGTGGTATTTATTGACGCCTCTTGTAATTCCCACAATGGTTCCCCTTGCGTACGGATCCCAGTGAGGCGCCCCCAGTCCTGTAAAGGCCGGCACAACATAACATCCGTTTGTGTCCTCCACTTTTCCGGCCATATACTCCGAATCCTCAGCTGAATCAATGAGCCTCATCTCATCCCGCAGCCACTGGATCGCTGCGCCCGCCACAAAGATCGAGCCTTCCAGGGCATAGTTTATTCTTCCATCCAGCCCCCAGGCGATGGTTGTCAGCAGTCCATTGTCAGAAAATACCGGGCTTTCTCCTGTATTCATTAAAAGGAACCCGCCCGTCCCATATGTGTTTTTGGCCTCTCCCGGCTGAAAACAGGTCTGTCCGAACAGAGCCGACTGCTGATCCCCGGCCGCACCTCCAATGAGGATACGTCCTCCGAAATAAGAAGGATCTGTCTCCCCGTAAATATAGCTTGACGGTTTCACCTTAGGCAGCATGGATGCCGGAATGTCCAGAAGAGCCAAAATCTCTTCATCCCACTGCAGGGTGTTGATATTAAAAAGCATGGTTCTGGAAGCATTGGAATAATCGGTGACATGGATCTTCCCCTTTGTCAGCTTCCAGATGAGCCACGTCTCTACTGTTCCGAATAAAAGCCGGCCTTTTTCCGCTTTTTCCCTGGCTCCTTCCACATGATCCAGGATCCATTTGATCTTGGTGGCGGAAAAATAAGCATCAATCTTCAATCCCGTTTTCTGCCGGATCTTTTCCTCCCAGCCGTCCGCGATCAGCTTATCACAAAATTTTGCTGTCCTCCTGCACTGCCAGACAATGGCACGGCATATGGGTTCTCCTGTTATCTTGTCCCATACGATCACTGTTTCCCGCTGGTTCGTAATTCCGATCACCGCAATGTCCGAAGCCTCCGCTCCGATCTTGCTCATGGCTTCCACTGCCACTCCAAGCTGGCTGGACCAGATCTCGTCTGCATCATGCTCCACCCAGCCGGGCTTCGGAAAATACTGGGTAAACTCCTTTTGGGCCATGCTGCAGATCCTGCCCTCTTTGTCAAATAAAATACAGCGGTTGCTCGTTGTGCCCGCATCCAGTGCCATTACATACTTCGCCATAGCTTCTCCCTTCTTCTATTCGACACGTAGTAAAGTTAAAAAGTGTTACGTGTCAGATTGCATGAAACGGTGGGTCAAACTGCGTTTTACGGTGGGTTTTTTTGCATATTTCCTACATCCGTACCCGGAAACTTTTCTCATCTTCTTCCAGGGGAAGATCCTTTGTATCCATCCAGTCGATCCGGATAAAGCTGTCATGGCTTAGTCCGTATAAAAGCTTATCTACCAGCTGGGGACGCCCCTGTATTTCCAGAGTAACGGTCCCATCCATCTCATTTCTCACCCAGCCGGTAAGTCCCATGGATTTTGCCAGATATTTCGCCTTATATCGGAAGCCCACACCCTGTACTAATCCCTGAAAATGAATCCTTTTACGCACCTCTGCCATACCGTTTTCCCTCCGAATTGTCTTCTGATCTTCATTTTAATTCTTTTTCGTATGTCTGGCAAGTATCACTGCCCAAAAGCGGTCCACACTATTAAAAGATTCTCACTGTCCAAAGACGCTTTGCTTTACACCCGCATTGCCCCGGACATAACACACCCGCCTGCCGCGCCGGCCTGCATCACTTCCTCCATCTGCCCGCTTCCCATGTGTATTCCTCCGATGGCATAGACAGGTACGCTGACAGACTGGCATACTTCTCTTAAAAATCCCAGCCCCCTAGGCTTTAAATCCTTTTTACAGTCCGTCTGGTAAATATGCCCTGCGGTCAGATAGGAAACGCCCAGCAGTTCTGCTTCTTTTGCCTCCTCCAAAGAGTGGACGGATGCGCCAATGACCGGAAATTCCGGCAGTCCTTTCTTTCCGCCATATTTTCTTAGAAGAGGCAGCGGAAGATGGATTGCTGCCGCCCCTGCTTCCCTGGCTGCCTGTACAAACGTATGGTAAATGCAGGGGACCTCATACCTTTTGCATATAGCATAAACTTCTGACGCCAGCCGTCCGTATTCCTCCTCGCTTAGATCTTTTTCCCGGACGAGCACCGCTTCCGGTCTTTTCAGACAGATTCTTTCTATCTGCTCCATGTAGGGGCGCGCGGTCAGTTTCCGGTTTGTCACTGCGATCACATGTTCCCAGTTTTCCCTCTCTGTCTTTCTGCACATGGGCTGCCTCCTACACATAAATGGCATCCGCCATAACGGGCTGCAGGTGATGTTCCCGCAAAGCTCCATAGATTTCCTCCACAGACCGGTCGTCGGAAATCTCGAACTGCTCATCCCCTTTATCCTGGACTTCCTCCCCGTGTTCTCCGATTCCGGTACTCACCCCGGCAGAAATTTTAGTGGCTGCGATCTGCATCAGATTATCCCTCACTCTCGCGCACTCCCGGCTGGACACGGTAATCCCTGCAAAAGGCATAAACAGCCTGTAGGCGCAGATCACCTGAAGAAGCTGTCTTTCGTGAACATCCATAGGATTGATCCTGTCATTGTTGATGATCGGGCGAAGTCTCGGACATGAGAACGCAATCTCTGCATGGGGATATTTTTTCTGTAAAAGATAAGCGTGCATTCCCGTGGCAAAAGCGTCCTTCCTGAAGTCGTCCAACCCCAGCAGCGCTGAGAGTCCCACTCCCCGCATTCCTCCCATCAGCGCTCTTTCCTGAGCATAAAACCGATATGGGAAAATTCTCTTATGTCCGGCCAGATGAAGCGTTTCATATTTATCCGGATTGTAAGTCTCCTGAAAAACTGTCACATAGTCCGCTCCGCACTTGTGCAGATAAGCGTATTCGTCCGTATTCACAGGATAGATTTCCAGCCCGATGACTTTAAAATATTCTCTTGCCATTTCCACTGCTTTTCCAATGTATTCTACTGTGGATTTTTTCCGGCTCTCCCCGGTAAGGATCAGGATCTCCTGAAGTCCGGTCTTTGCAATGGCCGCAAATTCCCGGCGGATCTCTTCTTCATTCAGCTGTGCCCTGCGAATATGATTATGGCAGTTAAAGCCGCAGTAAATACAGTAATTTTCACAGTAGTTTGCTATATAGACCGGAGTAAACATACTGACAGAATTTCCGAAATATTTCTGTGTCTCTGCCTGGGCCTTCCTTGCCATCTCCTCCAGAAGGGGAAGGGCCGCCGGAGAAAGAAGCGCCTGAAAATCCTTAAGCGTCCTTCTTTCCTTTGCGAGGGCGTTTCTGACGTCACTTTCTGTAAAAGAATCATAGTCATAGGCTTTCGTTTCCGCCAGCACCTGTTCCAGCATATCCGACGGAATCTGTTCCATATCCGGCAGATAAGTCATATGATCGATCCGATGTTCTTTTTGGTGCTCTTTGATCTCGTCACTTAAAATGCTTTCGTTGATCTTTTCCATCTCTTTCCCCTCCTAGTCTCTCAAATATCCTGTCAGCGGGGAAGAAGCGCTTCCGCCCCTTGCCATGGTCTGTCCCATTCCCGCAAGATAAGCGGCCCGTCCTGCCTGCACGGCAAGCCCCATAGCTCCCGCCATTGCCTTTACATCGCCGGAAGATGCGATGGCCGTATTTGCCATGACGGCCGCTGCTCCCATCTCCATGGCCTCACATGCCTGGGACGGCCTTCCGATCCCTGCGTCTACGATAACAGGCAGGTCGATCTCATCAATAAGAATCTGGATAAATTCCTTTGTGCAAAGCCCTTTATTGGAGCCGATAGGCGCTCCCAGAGGCATAATGCAGGCTGCTCCCGCATCCGCCATATCTCTGGCCGCATTGAGATCCGGATACATATAAGGCATCACCACAAATCCTTCTTTTGCCAGAATTTCCGTTGCCCGGACTGTCTCGTAATTATCCGGCAGCAGATATTTGCTGTCGCGCATGATCTCAATCTTCACAAATTCACTGCCGCAGACTTCCCGGGCCAGCCTGGCAATCCTCACTGCCTCCTCGGCGTTCCTTGCCCCCGAAGTATTTGGCAGTATAGTTATTCCTTCCGGTATATAATCTAAAATATTGGCAAGTCCGCCCTCATTTGCTCTCCGAAGAGCCATGGTCACGATCTGCGCTCCGGCGTTTTCCACAGCCGCCTGTATCAGATCCAGAGAATACTTTCCGGATCCTAAAATAAATCTGGATGTAAATTCGTGATCCCCCAACTTCCATGTATCTTTTTCTGTATTCATCTTTCTTTCCTCCCTGCTGTTATTCTTATTTTTTGTATTTCCTTTCGTTAGCGTCGGTGTACAAGAACATATATGGTATACTTTTCCCTTATGATTTTTCCAGGATCAGCTTCACGATCATATTTGCCTGGTGCGCCGCACACAGTGCCACCCGGGGCGCCATCAGTCCCGGCACCTCCTCTGCCGTGGATGTCTCGTCGCCGCACAGATAAAAATGTTCCGTAATTTTTCTGGTGCGTATGTTATTGCTGTCCCCAAATCCTGCCATGCCGCTTGCCGCCACCAGATATTTCCCCGGAAAATATTCCAGAGCAGAATTGACAAGCATTGCTTTATACTCCGGCACATCAAAAGCCTCACAGATATAATCATCCTCCTGAAACAATTCTCGGACATTGTCCTCCTGTATTTTGATACATTCTGTACGGATATCAAGATATGGATTGATCCTCTGCAGATTTTCTCTTATAGCGTCCGTTTTGTACATTCCGATCTGGCTGATAAAATACTGCTGCCGATTTAAGTTGGTAATGTCCACACGGTCAAAATCGATCAGGTGCAGATGTCCTACACCGATCCGGGCAAGACTGACTGCAATATTAGAGCCAAGCCCCCCAAGTCCTGCAATCGCCACCCTGGCTTTCGCCAGCCTCTCTTGTATCCCGGAGCTGTGCCTTTCTTCCAAAGCCTTTTCTATTTCTTGTTTTGTTATCATCCTGCAGATTCCTTTCCTGTAAATTTAGCCTCCTCCTACAAAGCTTACAACCTCCAGCACATCTCCATCCTGCAGGATAATGTCCTGATAGGAAGCTTTGGGGAGGATCTCTCCATTTCGTTCTACTGCAATGCGCTCCATACGATATCCCTTCTCTTCCAGATATTCCTTAAGCGTCTTTCCTTCCAAATGCATCTCTTCTTCGCCATTTATCCGAACCATTCTCCTTCTCCTTTCCTGCCTCGATATAGAGGAGCTTCAGCGCCGAGCGCGGCCGCTTTAACGGCAAATTCCCGCTTCGCGCGAGTGCGCATCCCGCGGAGCGTTTTATTCAATAGGGAACGAAGTTTCCTATTGAATAAAAAAGGTTCACGAAAGAATACACCCGCGGTGGTGCACCCCTTCATGAACCTCTGGCTCACTCTATGTCTGGCAATATTAATTTCCTATCAAATAAAAAAACGGGAAATGGATCTTTGCCCTTTCCCGCACTGAAACAATGTATTTCCCTACGTTGGCATTATCCAAATCAGGTTTCGGGTCGAAGCTTCTCTGCTTCCTCTCAGCCTGTGTACAAGCTCCCCGTTTTTACATATTTTATCTTAAAACTTTCCTTCTCCAATGTCAATACCCAGCCTGGCAAATGTGCGAAGTCAGAAGCTCCTGCTCTCCTGGATCGGAAAACGGATTTCTACAATAAACCATCCATCCTGGATTCCTGCCTCTATGGTTCCTCCCATTCGTTCTGTCAGTTCCTTTGCAATGGAAAGACCGAGCCCGGTAGAGCTGCGGCTCCTTGCCTCATCTGCTTTATAAAAGCGGTCAAAAACATGTTCAACCTCTATTTTTTCCGCTCCATCCACCATATTTTCAAAAGAAAGGACCGCACTTTCCTGACGGCGTTCCAGGCGGATACGGATTTTATTACGCCCATGATCCAGACCGTTTTTTATCAGATTCTGGATCACCCGTTTCAGCGCCGGAACATTTCCTTCCATTTCCAGCTCTTCTTCCGTGATGTAGATCTCCGGCTGTATACCCAATGCCATCCACTCTTCATAATAGGAAAAAATCGTTTCTTTTAATATGCGGCCCAGGCGGCACCGCTCCAGCTCCATCTGGTATCCTCCGCTTTGCAGCTTCGTATAAGTAAAAAGCTCTTCCAGCATATCTTTCAGGCTCCTGATCCTCTCCTGTATGACCTGAAGATATCTCTGCTTCTCTTCCTCGTCTTTACTCTCCTCCAGAAGCTGGAAATAGCCGTCAAGCGAGGTCAGCGGCGTACGGATATCATGGGACAAGCTGGTATATACTTCGGCAATTTCTTCCTCCTTTTTGTCCGATTCCTTCTTCCTCTCCCGCCTATCCAGAAGCAGCTCATTCAGCTTTTCCGCCAGCTCCCCGATTCCGCCGGAGCGGATCTGCGTCGTTACCATCATGTTGCTGTCATGTTCCCTTAAAAACGCGATCTGGCGGCAGATGTCTTTCATCTGCCGCTGATATTTCCAGAGCATACCTGCCAGGATCATGATAAGTATAATAAGCAGGGTAATAACGAGTATAACGATCATCTTTTTCTCCTTCCGCCTGACGGGACGCCCTTGAAAAACCCCTTCAAGCTCCTAAACGTCTCTCTTCTGGAATACCGCGCCTGCAAGAGCAAGGGCTCCTGCTATGAAAGCCGCTGCTATCATAAGGGCTGAACGTACATCCGCGCCGCTCATTTCCATAGGGATCATACTGATCTTTCCGGTTACCGTATGGGCCATAAAGTCAAAGCTTTCAAACCCCAGCTTCTGGATCAGAAGGTTTACCATTCCATAGAGCATCATGGTAAAGTTCATGCACAGACACATGCCCAACAGCATGCTGATCACACTGCTTCTTAAGATTACGCTGGCCGCTGTCAGAATGATCATAAACGCACAGTGGAGAACCGCCTGAATGCCAAAGTAAGAAAGGAACTCTCCTACATTTCCCCATTCCAGGTATCCGAAAAGCACTCTTGCAGATATCATTTCCAGTATGGCAAAAATAGCCAGAGCCAGTATGGTATAGAGGACCACTGCCACTGCCTTGGCTGCCACAAGCCCGAACCGGTTCCTTACCTGCCCGGCTGTATTCTTTACAAATCCGCTCTTTAAATCTGCATTGGAAAACAGGATCGTAAAGATCGCAATAAAAAGCGCGATAAATTTCCCCTGCACATTGGCAAAGAACAGATCATATACTGTCACCTTTTCTCCCGGAGTTGTAGGGAGGGTCACTGTCAACCCAAGGTTCGGCGCCCCGCTCTCCCCTCCTTCGGGATCCGTGTAGCTGACATTGGCATTTACCGGCGCTGTCCTCATGGCCTCTGAATCTTCATTATATTCATAAAAGCTCATATAATCAGTAAGCAGCACGGAGATCGCCATCACAAGCATAATGATATAAGCGCTCTTTGTGTGAAACATCCGGTATACTTCCATTTTTATCATATTAAACATGTGCGTTCCCTCCTGTCAGATTAAGAAAATACGTTTCCAGCTCTTCATTGGTCACAGCAAGCCCTTTCACGGGAATGCCTGCTTTTGCAAATTCCATATTAAGCCGGGCGCTCTCTTCCAGCCGCTCAAACACATATATGTGCTCTTTGTCCATTACCTGGTACCGGCGTATTCCCAGCCGGTCCAGTACCGGAATGGCAAGTTCCGGCGACGAGAGGGTGATCTCCAGCCGTTCGCTGCATCTTTCCCGCAGCTCCTCGTCTGTGATCTCCTGCAGAAGGGTTCCCTGGTGGATGATCCCGTAATCTGTGGCAATCTTGGACAATTCCTCCAAAATATGGCTGGATATGAGGATCGTCATATTTCTCTCTTTGTTCAGCCGCAGGATGGTTTCTCTTACCTCCGCAATTCCCTGGGGATCCAGACCGTTGATAGGCTCGTCCAGCACCAGAAGATCCGGCTCGCCGATGAGGGCCATGGCGATTCCAAGCCGCTGTTTCATACCAAGAGAGTACCTTTTCACAAGTTTTTTCCCTACATCCTTCAGTCCCACAACTTCAAGAAGCTCTTCCATATATCCTTTCTTCTGTACTCCAAGAAGAAGGCATTTCATTTTCATATTATCCCGGGCCGTCATATTTCCGTAAAGTCCCGGCCCCTCAATCAGACACCCTACTCTGGAACGGATCTGTTTCAGCTCCTTTCCCCTGCAGCCGAACATCTCGATCTCTCCTGCTGTCGGTGAGGCAAGGCCGCCGATCATTCTGAGAGTCGTTGTCTTTCCGGCTCCGTTCCTTCCGATAAATCCGTAAATAGCCCCTCGTTTTATGTGCATACTCACCTGATCGACCGCCTTGTGTCTGCCAAACTGCTTTGTCAGGGCGCTGGTGCTAAGTAATACTTCACTCACCGTCTCTTTCACTCCTTTTCTTTTTATTTACAGGCTACAGTCTAAACTTCTTCCTTTAATCCTTCGCAAATAAATATTAAAGAAAAGGTAAAGATTACTGGCAGATGCGGTAGCCGATCCCCCAGATCGTCTCAATGTATTCTGTATCAGACACACCCTTCAGTTTTTTGCGTATATTGCTGATATGGACATCCAATGTCTTTGTCTCTCCTATATAAGGCTCCTGCCATGCATACTCAAAAATTTCCTCCTTGCTGTATACCTTCCTGGGATGAGAGAGAAGCAGCTCTAAAATGGCAAATTCCTGCCGGGTAAGGCGGGGAAGCTCACATTTTCCCACTGTCACCGTAAAGGCGTCCTTGTCAAGAGTCATATCTTTATAAATGATCTTCCGTTCGTCCGCCCCTGATTTCGGTCCTTTTCTTCGAAGCTGTACCTCTATACGCGCCAGTACTTCACGGATTTCAAAAGGCTTTGTGATGTAATCGTCCGCCCCGCTTTTAAGCAGATCAATCTTATCATCCAGCATATCTCTTGCTGTGAGAACAATCACCGGGGTATCTCCCTTTCCCCTGATCTCCTCAAGAACCTTCTCGCCCGGAATACCGGGCAGCATCAGATCCAGTATTGCCAGATCATAGTCTTCCGTTTTCATAAGAAGCCGGGCCTCCGTTCCGGAAAATGCCTGTCCGCACTCATACCCCGCCTTTTCCAATGCTTCTTTCAGAAGATTGTTAATATTTGTATCGTCATCTATGATAAGAATGCGCTCCATTTCCACAAAATTCTCCTTTCATGTCCGCCCCTCAAAATTCACTGCTTTTGAGGTCTTCCCTCCAAGCTAATATTATGATAGCAATTGTGCCACTTCCCACCGGGAAAGTCAACCGGGAGCTTTACCGGAAGCGTATGGGACCGTCCTAAGGTGTGTTATAAAACTTTACATCGGAGCGTTTGAATGCTATAATAAATAAAATTTTACAGTAAAGGAGGCAAAATATATGGACAGTTGTGATAAGCAAAGTCAACGTACATACAGCGGTGGAAATGACTTGAATAATATTTCAAGTGTCTGTATTTATGCCCTTTTGTAATATATTTAAGCCTTTTCCATCGTCAGAGAATGTCACAACCGTATGTAACTGTATGTGTTTGTGCAGCGTTCAGCTGTGATGGATTTTTTATGCCCTTTTTCAGGGAGATAGGAGGCTTATTTTGAAAAGAAAACATATCTTAACGGACATCCGTTTCACAAGTTCTTACAACAATGAAGAAATTGGCAGCCTGATCACAACAAATTATATTAAAATATCCCGGGATCTGTCTGTCCGTCAGGCAATGCGGGAACTGATCAAAGAAGCCGGGAATCATAATAATATTTCAACAATCTATGTAGTCGATCAAGACGATAGGTTTTACGGTACAATTGATCTGAAAGATCTGATTGCCGCAAGAAAATACGATGCTTTGGACAATATTATCACCCGCTCCCACCCTTATCTTCTCGATCATGAAAAAATATCGGAGAAGATAGAAAAGATCAAAGAATATGCGCAGGATTCTCTTCCTGTATTAACCGGCGAGGGAAAAATAATCGGCATTTTAACATCGCGGGATATGCTGGAAGCCATAGATGATGAAATGGGCGACGACTATGCAAAACTTGGCGGCTTAACGAAAGAAGAAGATTTAAAAGAAACAACAAAAGAAAGTATGAAAAAGCGGCTTCCATGGCTCGTTATCCTGCTGTTTTTGGGAATGGGCGTTTCTGCCGTTGTCGGCGCTTTTGAAAATATTGTTGCAGTACTGCCCATTATTATTTGTTTCCAATCGTTAATTTTAGATATGGCCGGGAATGTGGGGACACAGTCTCTGGCAGTAACGATAAGGGTTCTTGTGGATGCGGAAATGAAGCGAAGGGATAAACTTTCCCTTATTATAAAAGAATTGAAAATCGGCCTGGGAAATGGCGTCCTGCTCGGGGTTCTGTCTTTATTTTTCCTTGGAATATATATTTATTTCTTTAAGAACTACCAGCTTTTTAATGCGTTAATGATATCCGGATGTGTCGGCGCAGCATTATTAGTGTCTATGGCCATATCAAGCCTGGTAGGGACGCTGATCCCTCTGTTTTTTCATAAGGTCAAAGTGGATCCCGCAATCGCGTCAGGCCCGCTTATTACAACAGTCAATGACCTGGTAGCTGTCGTCACTTATTACGGACTGGCATGGATCCTCCTGATCCATTGGAGGCACCTCATATAAATGCCGTATCTTTTAAAAAAGGGTGAAAAGGAACCGGTGCAGATGTGATTTTTCGGTTGTCATCATTTGTCAGTATGCTATAATTTTGTCATATAAATCTTCGGACGAAGGGTCTATATCATATATAGAAGCCTCTTGTCCGGAAAATCTGGAGAAAGAAGGAATCTATATGAGTTTATTCGAGAATAAAAAAATTGCCGTGGTCGGTCTTGGCGGAGTGGGCGGCTACATAGGCGCTCTGCTTGCCGATACTTATCCCCATGTCTCCTTTGTTGCCAGAGGCGCACGGAAGAAGGCCATTGATGAACATGGCCTAATCCTCCACAGTGATTACCGTGGAGAGCGTATCGTTCATCCGGAAAGGACAGTAGAGTCTGCCGAAGATCTGGAGATACAGGATTACATTTTCATCTGTGTCAAAAATTATTCCCTGCAGGACGCCTGTCTTTCCATGAAAAACTGCGTCGGCGATCACACAGTCATTGTCCCCGTAATGAACGGGGCTGACCCGGCCGACAGGGTCAGAGGATATTTATCTCATGGAACGGTGATCGATTCTCTCATTTACATTGTCGCATTTGCCAATGCGGATTTCTCCGTCACTCAGCAGGATCAGTTTGCCAATCTCCATGTGGGAATTCAAAACGCCTCGGAAGCGCAATGGGAGATCATCCTTTCCGTTTCCGGGCTGTTAAACGGCGCCGGCATCGACTGCGAAGCCTATCGGGATATTCAGGCTGAAATCTGGAAAAAATACATCCTGAACTGTGCTTACAACGTGGAAACAGCTCTCTATAATAATACCATCGGACAGCTCAGGTCCGATCCGAAAAAAGCGGCCGAATATGAGGCCCTGGTAGAGGAAGCTTACCAGGTGGCTCTTGCAAAGGGAATACATGTGGAGCCAAAGCACCGGGATGCAATCCTCCACCGCTTCTATTATGAACTGGCTGATAATGCCACAAGCTCTCTGCAAAGAGATGTAAATGCAGGCCGCCAGACAGAGCTTGAAACCTTCAGCGGCTATATTGTAAAAGAATCAAAACGGCTTCAGATCCCGGCTCCGGTATCCGAGCGCATGTACGGACAGCTGGGTGAAATCTGCCATAAAGATGGAAAGGCGGGAACAAAATGAAACGGCTGCTGGGTTATCTGAAAAAACATCCTGTGATCACAATACTGGCACCTCTCTTCAAAATGCTGGAAGCTACGTTTGAATTGTTCGTCCCTCTTGTTGTGGCACAGATGATTGACGTAGGAATTGCCGGAAATAATGGGGCATATCTGTGGAAAATGGGCGGTCTTTTGATCCTCCTTGGAATCATCGGCTTCTCCTTTTCCCTGACAGCCCAGTATTTTGCTGCCAAATCCGCTATCAGCGCCGGAATGGCTATGCGCAGTGACCTTTTCGCTCATATTAATACTTTGTCCTACCAGGAAATTGACGCCATCGGCACTTCTACCTTGATCAACCGGATGACAGGCGATGTCAATCAGGTGCAAAACGGCGTCAACATGTTTCTCCGGCTTTTTCTGCGCTCTCCTTTTGTAGTACTGGGAGCAATGGTGATGGCGTTTACAGTAGACGTAAAAGCGGCCCGTCCTTTCGCTGTTACCATTCCGGCTCTTTTGATCGTTGTATTTATCATTTTGCTGGCAAGCATGCCCCTTTATAAAGCGGTGCAGAAACAGCTGGACCGGGTTCTTTTGTCCACCAGAGAAAATCTCCTTGGCATCCGGGTAGTCCGCGCATTCGGCAGACAAAAAGAAGAAATGGAACATTTCCGCCAGGAGACAGACCAGCTGTATGGAAAACAGATCTTTGTAGGAAAAATATCAGCGCTTTTAAATCCTCTTACTTATGTCATTATTAATTTGGGGATTATTGCTGTCCTTTACTTTGGAGGCATACAGGTAAACGAAGGAAGCCTTACCCAGGGACAGGTTATTGCCCTCATCAACTATATGTCACAAATCTTAACCGAACTCATTAAGCTTGCTAATCTGATCATTCTTTTGTCCAGATCTCTGGCAAGTCTTGGCCGTGTAAACGCCCTGTTTGACGTACAGACCTCCATTCCAAAAGAGGGAAAACTTTTTACACCCGAGCCCGGGACAAACTGTGCCGCTGTAGAATTTGAACATGTGAGCTTCTCCTATGCCGGATCGAAAAGTGCATCTTTGAAAGATCTAAGTTTTCGGGCCATGCCCGGGGAAACCATCGGCATTATCGGCGGAACAGGTTCCGGCAAGTCCACACTTGCCAGTCTGATCCCGCGATTTTATGAATGTTCCGAAGGGACGATCCGCCTTTTTGGACAAGACATCCGCTCCTTCGCCCCGGCCTCCATCCGAAAACATATCGGAATTGTTCCCCAGAAGGCTGCCGTATTCTCCGGCTCCTTAAGAGAAAACATGCAGTGGGGAAAAAAAGATGCCTCCGATACAGAAATCTATCAGGCTCTTACCATCGCCCAGGCCCGGGAGTTTGTGGATGCCAAAAAGGAAGGACTGGATCTTATGATCCAGCAGCAGGGGAGCAACTTATCCGGCGGTCAGAAGCAGCGCCTTACCATCGCCCGGGCACTGGTGGGAGCTCCTTCAATCCTTATTCTGGATGACAGCGCTTCCGCTCTTGATTTTGCCACAGATGCAAGGCTTCGGAAAGCAATCCGGGAAAATACCGGAAATACCACTGTATTTATTATTTCCCAGCGAGTATCTGCTGTTAAAAATGCGGACCGCATTCTGGTTATGGATGACGGCCGGATCGCCGGATGCGGCACACACCGGGAACTTTTGGATTCCAATGAAATTTATCAGGAAATCTGTGCTTCACAGCTTTCCGGAAAGGAGGCAGGTGCCAATGTCTGAAAAAATTTCATCTACGGACAACGCTCCGGACCAAAAATCGAAAAACAGACAGACGCTGAAGCGGATCCTCCGCCATATCCGCCCTTACCTGGGATATGTTATCCTGTCTTTGCTCCTTTCCGCTTTTACCGTTGCTTTGACTCTCTATGTCCCCATTCTTACGGGGCGGGGCGTGGACGCCATTGCCGGAAAAGGAGCTGTGGATTTTGACGCCCTCCTGGCCGTCATTTCTTCTATCATGATTTCCGTTATCCTTACCAGCGCCGGTCAGTGGATCATGAATCACATCAACAACAAAATTACCTATCATATTGTAAAAGACCTGCGCGTGCAGGCATTTGAAAAGCTGCAAAAACTGCCTCTTTCCTATGTGGACCGCCATTCTTCCGGAGATCTGATCAGCCGTATTATTACAGATATCGATCAGTTTTCTGACGGTCTTTTGCTTGGATTTACCCAGCTTTTTACAGGGGTTGCAACCATTGCGGGAACCATCTGCTTTATGCTTGCCATCAATCCTTTCATTGCGCTTGTGGTGATCGTTCTAAGCCCCCTGTCCTTCCTGCTGGCAAATTTCATATCCAGGAAATCTTTTGCCATGTTCCAAAAACAGTCCCAGACCCGCGGAGAGCTGACCGGATTTACCAATGAAATGCTGGGCGGGATCAAGGTTGTCCAGGCTTTCGGCCACCAGGATGAGGCACAGAAAACATTTGATGAGATCAATGAACGGCTTTCCGGCTATTCTCTGAAAGCCACTTTCTTCTCCTCTATTACCAATCCGGCCACCCGGTTTATGTACTCCTGCATCTATGCGGGCGTCACCATTGCCGGATGTTTCGGAACGATTCACGGCATGCTGACTGTTGGACAGCTGTCCAGCTTTTTAAGTTACACAAACCAGTACACAAAACCCTTTAATGACATCACAAGCGTTATGACAGAATTTCAAAATTCTCTCGCCTCAGCCGGTCGTGTCTTTGAGCTGATAGACGAGCCGGATGCGCCGAAAGAACCGGAAGACGCTGCCGCACTTCATGATCCTAAAGGTGAGATTAAAATCAGTCACGTGGATTTCTCCTACGTACCGGAAAAACCTCTGATACGGGACCTGAACCTTTCCGTGCGTCCCGGTCAGCGTATTGCGATCGTAGGACCTACCGGATGCGGAAAGACGACTGTCATCAATCTTCTGATGCGCTTCTATGATGTGCAGTCAGGATCCATCGAGGTAGACGGGCATGATATCCGCCGGCTCACCCGCCATTCCCTTCGGACAAGTTATGGAATGGTGCTTCAGGAAACGTGGCTGAAATCCGCTTCCATCCGGGACAACATTGCCTACGGAAAGCCTGACGCCTCCATGGAAGAAATCATTGCCGCTGCCAAAAAGGCACATGCCCACAGCTTTATCATGCGTATGCCGGAAGGATATGATACGGTCATCAGCGAAGGAGGAGAAAATCTTTCCCAGGGGCAGAAGCAGCTGCTTTGCATTGCGCGTATCATGCTCTGTCTGCCGCCAATGCTGATCTTAGATGAGGCGACTTCTTCCATCGATACGATGACAGAAATCCGGATCCAGCGCGCTTTTGAAACTTTGATGAAAGGGCGCACCAGCTTCATTGTAGCTCACCGCCTCTCTACCATCCAAAGCGCAGATGTGATCCTCGTCATGGATCAGGGACATATTGTGGAGCAGGGCACTCACCAGGAGCTTCTTGAAAAGGGCGGCTTCTACGCGAAGCTCTACAACAGCCAGTTTGCGGCAGATACGTAAAGAAAGATTTTTTCAAAATTAACAGTTGACATTACTGTAATCTTATAATATAATTATTTTTGCTGTGAGAGATTACAGCAAAGATGTGGGCGTAGCTCAGCTGGATAGAGCGTTTGGCTACGGACCAAAAGGTCGGGGGTTCGAATCCTCTCGCCCACGCGCCTAAAGCACTGTAGAAACTACAGTGCTTTTTCTTTTTAATATTCACAAAATGCTTTCCCTTTTTTCACATATATTTAATATTACATTCACATTTTAAACACAAATACGCGGTATATTATAATTGTTCAAAGGACAAAACCTTTGACAATATAAATTTTCTTTTTCATAATTTCCCCCTCCGGTCAGAGTTCCCCGCTCTGACCTTTTTTTGTGCGAAAAAACGCTACCAAAATACAGGCTAAGGCAGTATAATAAATTCTGTTATATATTGATAAAGGACGGTGAAATCGATTGACAAAAAAAATTGCTGTAATCAACGATCTATCAGGGTTTGGACGTTGTTCCCTCACCGCGGCTATTTCAGTTATCTCCGCTATGGGAGTACAGCCCTGTCCGCTTCCGACTGCAATCTTAAGCGCACAGACCGGATATGACAATTATTATTGTGACAGTTATACAGATAAAATGCCTCTGATACGGGCGGAATGGGAAAAGATGGGCGTAGCTTTTGACGGTATCTATACTGGCTTTCTCGCCGATGAGCGGCAAGTGAATCAGATATATATGTTTCTTGAAAGCTTTCTGAAAGAACATACTTTTCTCCTGGTAGATCCCGTGCTGGGCGGCGACGGAAAGCCTCACTCCCTTTTTACGCCCCGGCTTCTTGAAAAAATGAAGGAGCTCTGTTTCAGGGCAGATATTATCACTCCCAATCTGACTGAGCTTTGTCTGCTCACCGGAGCGGATTATGAAGAGCTTTCACAGATCGGGACACCTTTTCTCCTCATGGAGGTGGTTGCTGAACTTGGCAGATCGCTTTTTCAGGAATGTCTCCATCAGGTTCTTGTCACAGGGATCCGTTATACAGATGAAGACGGTGTTGATCAGATGGGAAACCTCTTTCTGTCCGAAAAGGATCAGAAGCTGATCCCCTTTCCGTATATCGGAGGAAGCTATTCCGGCACAGGCGATCTGTTTGCCTCCTGCATTGCCGCCGGCATTGCCAGAGGAGATACACCGGAAACGGCAGCAGAGCTGGCTGGCGAATTTATCAGCCTGGCCATTGCTGATTCCATCAAAGAACAGGTGCCTCGCAACGACGGTGTCAATTATGAAAAATACCTGTCTATGCTTGCATCTTCTTAGAACAAAGAGACAGAGTAAAAACTCTGTCTCTTTGTTGACTAATGAAATCCTCTATATCGATTTAAGCAGGCATACAGTTCCTGTTTCCTTGTCATGGCAAGCGATACAGGAACATAAGAACCTTTCACCAGACTTACCAGGCCCTTCTTTTCCATCTCACTCCAAAGTTCTTCTGCCAGCTCTTCCAGGCTTTTCTTATTTCCTGTTTCCATTTTATCTATCACATTTTTCAGAGCATAACTTAGGGCCGCTGTCTGCTCGCCGTCTGTGATCTGCTCCACATATTTCAGCTCTACTGTATCTTTTCCAAGGGAAAAGCTGTCTTTCCCAAACTGTTTTATCTTAATCTGTCCGTGCTTTTTCTCAATTTTTCCAAGCCTTGGATGTCTGGACATTTTTTCCCATTTCAAAGTATTTTCCGTTTCTTTGCGGTGCATTTCCATAAAACTTTGCTCTTTGGCATTTTGGCTGCAGATTGTACGAACCTGTTCTGTAATATCCTTGGCCCGATAGGTATCCATCTGAATGATCTTATCAGCAATGTAAAAATAAGCCCCCGAACTTCCGGCCACCAGAATGACGGAGATTCCCTTTTCTTCGTAGAGCTTTCTTGCCTGCTCAATAAATGGGGTGATCGGCTCCTGCTCTCTGGCGATCACAGACTGCATCAGCGCATCTCTCACCATGAAATTCGTAGCAGAAGTATCTTCATCAATAAGAAGCGCTCCTGCTCCCGCTTCCACTGCCTCTACTACATTTGCAGCCTGCGAGGTGGAACCGCTGGCGTCTTCTGTCGAGAAGTCTACCGTATCTTTCCCGTTTGGAAGGTGATTGATAAAAGGTGAAATATTCACATGAGAGACTGCTCTTCCATCCTCCGCACGGATTTTCATTGCCGTATCATCCGTAATAACATACTCTCTTCCGTCGCCGGCAATGTGATTATACACACCTAACTCCAGCGCCTTTAAGAGCGTAGATTTTCCATGGTAGCCGCCGCCCACGATCAGCGTGATCCCTCTTGGGATACCCATGCCGCGTACTTTCCCTCTGTAGGGAAGGTCCAGTTCTATCTCCATACTTTTTGGGCTTTCAAATACAACTGCCTTTTTCATAGGTTTGTCAGAAACGCCGCTTTCCCTCGGAAGAATGGAACCATTTGCCACAAACGCTGCAAGATTCCTTTTTTTCAACTCTTCCCGGATGTAAGTCTGATCCTGCGCCAGCTCTGTCACCTTCCGAACAGTCTGACTGTTCAGACTTTTATAATACAGCGCTTTTTTCACACACTGTGGAATGTAATCAAATAAAATCTTCTTCAGCTCCGGTGCATTGATGGTTCTTCCGTTGGCAGGGAAGCCTACCTCAAAGCGCACCAGGATCCGTCTTTCATTCATTTCAAGCGCCGTGCGCTCCAGCACCTGCTGCCCACATCTGCTGATGCTGATCAGACCGCTCTTTCCGGATCCTTTAGCCTGAAACATATAGGCAGAAATCTGCCGTCCAAATTCTCTCGTCAGATAATCCTGAAGAGCAATTCTTTTATCTTTTCTGCTGTACAGCTCTTCCGGAAAGCCTGCTGTCTTTGAAGCGATCTCCACACTCAGTTTGGAAGGACCGGCAAAAGGGTCTCCCTGGACATGGTCGATGTGGAGGATGTACCCCGGAAACTGCCAGCTTCCTGCAAGACTTTTATATGCCGGATAACTTTTCCGATGTATATTCATAAGCTGCTGCTCTAACTGTACCGATGTATTCATACTACACTCCCTGCTCTCTGAATTGGATGGTTCCTGTTTTTTCATCCATTGCATCTACAATCGCCAGTGACTCCAGCTGATATCCGAGATTCCGGATAATGCTTCCCCCTGCCTGGAATCCTTTTTCTATGACAATGCCGATTCCTTCCACTGTAGCTCCGGCCATCTGTACAATCTGGATCAGTCCCTGAAGCGCACATCCGTTGGCAAGGAAATCATCTATAATCAGAACATGGTCCTCTTCATTTAAAAATTTCTGTGATACGATCACCTGATTTTTACACTTGTGAGTAAAGGACTCTACTTCCGCTACATACATTTCTCCTTCCAGATTAATACTCTGGGTTTTCTTTGCAAATACGACAGGCACCTGAAAATGCTGGGCTGCCACACAGGCAATCCCTATACCGGAAGCCTCGATCGTCAGGATTTTATTGATTGGTTTTTGTGCAAATCTTCTTTTAAACTCTGCTCCAATCTGATCAAACAGCTGAATGTCCATCTGATGATTCAAAAAGCTGTCTACCTTCAACACATTCCCTTCTTTGATAATTCCATCTTTTACTATACGTTCCTCTAAAAAATTCATCATCATTCCTCTTTTGCATCTTTTTGGTTTTAAACACTATTATAGGAGAAAATATCATGCTTGACAATCTGTTTTCTCGGCAATTTCCCATTCCCGACAGATTAACACTTCCCTCCTTTTTCATGCAGATAAAAGGGTAGCGTCGGGGTTAAAAGGGCAAAAAACCATGTTGACCGACACAAACCAAATACGTTTACACAAAAAAAAAAATTAAAAAGGAGAAACCCCAGTGAGGAAGGATATAGTCTTAATTTT